>NZ_JAOQJW010000010.1:58474-122486 GCF_025567265.1 Dorea amylophila
CGCGCACCTCGCAGCAAGAATGGATACAATAAAAAATTTGTAGGAATATTAAAGATATGGAATTAAGACTATTACGCTATTTTCTGACAGTAGCAAAAGAACAGAGCTTTACAAAAGCAGCAGAACAATTGCATATTACCCAGCCAACGCTTTCAAGACAGATGGCGGCATTTGAAGAGGAGCTTGGAGTAACATTATTTATTCGAAGCGGGAAGAAAATTTCGCTTACTGATGAGGGAATTTTATTAAAAAGGCGTGCCCTGGAGATTCTTAATCTTGAGGAAAGGACGCTGGAGGAACTGAAAGGAAAAGAAGAGGTTGTAGAGGGAACTATAACCATTGGATGCGGTGAATTTGCGGCAGTGGAGACATTGGCGAAGATATGTAAAACGTATAAAGAAAAATATCCGCTGGTTCAGATTGTATTGCATACTGCAACAGCAGATGCAGTGTATGAGATGATGAACAAAGGACTTGTAGATATTGCATTATTCATGGAGCCGGTGGACACCGAAGGGCTGGATTATATCAGAATCACAGATTGTGATCACTGGTGTGTCGGAATGCGGCCGGATGATCCGCTGGCAGAGAAAGAGTTTATAAAAAAAGAAGATCTTATTGGAAAACCATTGATACTGCCCGAAAGAGTGAATGTTCAAAGCGAACTTGCCAATTGGTTTGGAAAAGATTTTTCAAAACTGCAGATTGCTTTTACAAGTAATCTTGGAACCAATGCCGGAGTCATGGCAGCAAATGGACTGGGGTATCCAGTATCCATCGAAGGTGCTGCAAAGTATTGGCGAGAGGATATTCTTGTACAGCGAAGAATTTCTCCTGAAATCACGACCAGCACTGTGATTGCCTGGCGACGGAATATCCCATATTCGCTGGCAGTCCGTAAAGTGATCGAGGAGATTAATGCTTTCCAGGCATAAAACAAAATTCGATATAAGCATTAGACATAATGAAGTGATAGAGCTTAAAATAGATGTGTAAGATGAATGTAAATCTTATACATCTATTTTTTGTGAAAAATATGCAAAGAAAGGGGCTTTTTATTATGAGTAAAAAATTAGTGGCATTTTTCAGTGCAAGCGGAACAACAAAAAAAGTAGCAGAGATGATCGCAGAGGAAGTAAAAGCGGATTTGTTTGAGATTGAGCCGAAAGTTCCATATACAAAGCCTGATCTTGACTGGATGAATAAAAAATCCAGAAGCAGTGTGGAAATGAGTGATAAAGAATATAGACCGGCGATTATGAAAAAAGAGATGGATATGAGTTCTTATGACGAGATCCTTTTGGGATTCCCGATCTGGTGGTATGTGGCTCCGACAATCATCAATACATTTTTAGAAGCTTACGATTTCAGTGGTAAAAAGATTGTGCTTTTTGCAACATCCGGAGGAAGTGGATTCGGGAACACTGTGAAAGAATTGCAGCCATCTGCACCAGATGCAGTTATTACAGAAGGCAGACTGTTAAATCGTGGAACAAAACAGGAAATCAATGAATGGGTAAACTCTTTATAAACAACAGTATTATGGAGGTATACAGAAAATGGGAAAAATAATACAGACAGCAGGAAGAAATGCACTTGGCGAATTTGCACCGGAATTTGCACATTTTAACGATGATGTACTTTTCGGCGAAAATTGGAATAACCAGGATATCGACGTAAAAACAAGAAGTATCATCACAGTTGTTGCTCTGATGGCTTCCGGAATTACGGATTCTTCTTTAAAATATCATCTTCAAAATGCAAAAGATCATGGTGTGACACAAAAAGAGATTGCTGCAGTGATCACACATGTTGCATTCTATGCGGGATGGCCAAAGGCATGGGCTGTTTTCAATCTTGCAAAAGAAGTATGGGAGACAGGAGAAGGAGATTTACCATATGAAGAGGAAGCAATGCGTGCGCATGCTAAAGAGATGGTATTTCCAATCGGTGCACCAAATGATGGTTTTGCACAGTATTTTTCTGGCAGAAGTTTTCTTGCACCGATTTCTACTTCTCAGGTTGGAATTTTCAATGTAACATTTGAACCAGGATGCAGAAATAACTGGCATATTCATCATGCAAAAAGTGGAGGCGGACAGATCCTGGTATGTGTTGCCGGAAGAGGATATTATCAGGAAGAAGGTAAAGAAGCTGTAGAAATGAAGCCAGGTGATTGCATCAATATTCCTACAGGTGTTAAGCACTGGCATGGAGCCGCACCGGATGAATGGTTTTCACATCTGGCAATAGAAGTGCCGGGCGAAAATAGTTCCACTGAATGGCTTGAACCGGTAAGTGATGAAGAATATAGAAAACTAAAATAGGACCAGAAATGGCAAAGTGCTTCTGCCATGAATTGGAACATTTAGACGGAGAAATATTTTTAGACAAAGCTGTTGAAGAAATAACGCTTTGATAGTATCAATAGAAGGCTGCATTGATTAGTAAAACAAGGAGATTTTTATGATTAAAGTTATTATGATGTGTGGAATATGCGGTTCCGGGAAAACAACTTATGCAAAGCAGAAAGAAAAAGAAGGCTATGTTCGCTTGTCCATTGATGAGGAAATGTGGAAAACTTACGGGAGAAAGGGGATTGATTATCCAAACGAACAGTATGAGAAACTTTCAGAAATAGTGGAAATGGCACTCCAGAAGGAACTCCTGTCTCTCATTCAACAAGGAAAACATGTAGTCCTTGATTTCAGCTTTTGGAATAAGGCAAACAGAGCGTATTATAAAAGGCTTATAGAAAAAGCTGGCGGTACACCAGAACTTGTTTATATGAAGGCTAGTAAAGGAACCTTACAAAAAAGATTGTATAAAAGGAATCAGTCTTTGAATGCTAATTCTCCATTCATAATAACAAATGAGATACTAGAGCATCATTATAACGATTTTCAAGAACCATGTGGCGAAGGAGAAAAAGTAATTTTACAGGAATAAGATTGTGTTGGGGCAGCCATTGATAGCCCCGACCACCGAGGTACTGCGCGGAAAAAATTAAAATCTTTTTTAGATGCTGCGAGGAATTCTGGTAAGGACATTAATATCCCTACCAAAACGACAGTTCTTGGTGTTTTTGATTTTCGTGCATTTTTAAATATGGCTATGCTCTTATCTGAGAACGAAAAAGCAAGAGCACTTCGCTAGTTAATGTTAGATATTGTTATCGATCTTATTAACCGAAAAACCGGTGGAGGAACAAAGTATATTAATCAGAGAGATAAAGATTTTCTGTTTTCCTCATTACAGGAAGATAATTATCGTAGACAATTTACCGATGCACTTAAGAATTATGTTGAGGATAATCGTTGTAAATATGCACACTTCACTGATATATGTGAGCATATTTAAGGAAAAGGCGAAAGAATATAAAAAATTCTTGATTTAAAGGCAAATGATAAAGTTAGAGATACCTTTTATAGTGAGATATACCTTATTTATTTTATACTTTTTGAAAATGGAATCGATAGTTAAGACGTAGGGAAAACTTATGTCTTTTTTTGTTGAAAAGATGTTGTATATCGGCCAAAAAACAGTACTGTGTTAATGGAGTTGAAAACGGATATTTCATTATAATGTGATATGCTTAAGCAATAAGTTGTTTTTGTTTCAATGTTTCAAAAAAGAGGAGTAGCCTCATTTGGCTTGGTCTCAATGTATGACTACTATACCGAGAGGTTTGTTAAATGTTAAGTTGATTGAACCGCCGTGTACCGAACGGTACGCACGGTGGTGTGAGAGGTCGGCTAATCAACTAATGATTAGCCTCCTACTCGATTATGGAGAATTGTTGACGGGTATGCTACAATGGTAATTGGATTATTGTGCCTGTTACATAATTTTAATGGTAGAAGTTGCCTTGTTTCAGAGATACATAGGAGGATCAATTATATGAGTAATTTGGGATGGTATCAAGTAATGACTACTGCCGCAAAAAAAGTAGGCGGACCTTTGAAACTTGCTGGATTGGTTTTGGGTAGTGGAATTGTTATAGGTGGTGGCACTGTTTTGGGTGGACAGGCTGTTGCAAAGAAAATTGGCAAGAAACTGGATGAAAAAAAGAGAGAAGCAGAGTCGGCGGTTATTTATAGAGTTCACACCGAAGGAAAGAGTAATGAAGGGCTTCTGTTTTCTGTAGATGATACATTCAAAGTACTTGAAATTGACGGAGATGCTGCGCTGATTGAAAAAATTGGCGATGAGAATAACCCGTATTTCGTATCAGGATGTTTTCTAGAAAGTATCTCGGACTATAAGCATAAAGCTTAACGATAAACAAGGAGGAAAAAGAATGAGTGATATAAAGAATTCAGTTTTACCTGAAATTATTGAACCAATATCTAATGCTATTCAACAAAATATTCCAGAAACGGCAAAGGCAATGGATAATCGAAAAGTTCATCAGGTCCACCGCTCTTATGTGGATGCGGTTAAGCAAATGGAACCGTTAGATGCACAGGTTTTGCGTAGAATATATGATTATAATGAAGTTACGACTTCTCATGTAAGGTTATATAAATCTGGAAGTCAGCAATATTATCTTAATGCAATGCCGTATCATTATAATGACATATTATGTGATCTTGGAGATCCATTTCAAATTTCAGCCTCAATCAGTAATTTAATTAGATTGGGTTTATTGATTTCTACCGCTGGTTTTTTAAAAGAAGGTGTAGCAGAGCGAATTGAAAAAGAACCATACATACAGGAAAGATTTGGAATTTATAATCAGCTACAAGGTGGTGTAACAATCTCGGTGCCCGTTGACTGTGAAATTATTTCACTTGATAGTTATGGAAGGTATTTTGTTGATGTATGTATGTCCAAGAAAAAGTTAGGGAGTAATACCGATTAAGTGTGTTTTGTTTGTATGAAGTTGGTAATGTAACGTTCCTTTATATGAGACAAAATGAAAATTTACGGTAGTAAAACACCGTGATTTTTACTACCATTTTACTACTACAGCCTGCCGTAACTTGCTCCATTTTGCACTGTTTTGGGAAATCTGTGACAGAGTAACGCTGTTACGCCCCGAAAACAGGCGGGATAAATCGGAGCAAATCGGGGCAGAATAGTTCATTTTAGGAGGATTTACATTTTGATAAAAGTATTATTTATCTGCCACGGCAGTGTTTAAGGGACGGGGTGAAAAGCCTTGAGTTTATTGGGTTTCTTGGACGGCAACGTAGAAATTACACCTTATTTATACCTTTGGAAGATCGAATCGGAAAAGCTGAAATAATAATATAAATGCGTGGGAGAAATCCTACGCTTTTTACATATAATCGCACAATTTGAACGAAAAAATCCTCATGATCATGAGGGAAAATGAAAGTAAAACTTATTAGATGATATAATGTATTAATTTGTAATTTGAAAGAATATATGGGGGTTATAGGAATCTATCTGACTGTATATACCTACCATATAGTAGTTATAAAATAGAACGGTACAAATGGATAGTTAGGTAAGAAGATAAAGGTTGTTTAATTGTTAAAAGCTCTTGCGGAAAAAAGCATTTTAAAATAATATATGATTTTAAGAGATGTATAATTTTTACAATGGAGAATAAGATATGTTTGGTAAGTATGATAAAAAGACATTTAATGAAATAAAATCACAACATAATATTATGGTTTTGGTTGGGAATGGATTTGATATTGCTTTATTGAATAAATATAAAACAGGAAAAATGAAAGGGAAAACGTCTAGTTATAGTGATTTTTATGAATATATAAAATATTATAATTTATGTGATGAGAAAAACATATTATTTAAGAAAATGACCGAACAAATGTCTTATGATTCTAATTGGAGTGACTTTGAATTAATCATTAATGCATTAGTTTTGGAGGGAAAAATACAACAAAATAAAATTGAGAAATCAATTGATGAGTTTCAAAACTGCTTTACAAGATTTTTAAATGATCTTGTTGATGCAGATTTATTATTGAAAATTAATTCTGATGTGCAAGAGAAAAAATTAGCAACGCAAAGTTTGGGACATTTTTTAAATGATTTAGAGAGTTCATGTGATATAGAGTTTCCTTCGAAAACTAATTATTATGACTTGTATAATTTTGTGTTTTTTAATTTTAATTATACAGCATTATTGGATAATTATTTATATTTAGATAAAACACAGTTTGATCCTCATTATTGGAAAAATGCAGACAGAAATTTTCAATTTTATCCAGAATGTGGAGGCTCTTCTGGGAAAAATCCTACTAATTGGTCGTCATATTTGCTTACAGACATTATCCATCCACACGGGATACAGGAAATTCCAAGATCTATTTTATTCGGAATAGACATGGATGTATACGATAAGGGAAGGTCAAAGGAAAAACGATTTGTTAAGTCATATTGGGCGCAATATGATATAAAATATCAGTCTTATTTTGATGAAGCAGAATTGTTTATAATATTTGGAATGTCATTATCGATAACTGATGGATGGTGGCTAGACCAGATATTTGATACAATTTTAAGTGAAAATGCAGAATTGATTATATATAAATATAAAGCTGAGAAGGAGGAAGATGTTAAAAATATTTTTATTCAATCATGCATAAGGCATAGAGATTCCAGAAAAGAAGATATAGAGTTGGTTAAAAGACGTATATATGTTGTGTCATTTGAACATAATAATACATATTTTTTAGGACTAGAAAAGAAAGAATAGTGGATTTAGAAAGACTGGGAGAATTATGATTAGTTCTCCCAGCTTTATTCAATTAGAAATGAACTTTTACAATAGAATCCAAATCTTTTGTGATTTCCGAAAAATTTTGATTTAAATTCAATGCACGCACAGAAATCTGATTTCCGCTCATCTGGTATGTATTATTGGGAATAACATCTTCATCAGTCTGTGCATAAAGGAGCATTCCAGAGACGGTATGTTCCAGCTCTCTTAATTCAAATTCTTTGTTTTTCACATATGTAAAAATTTGATAGAGGTTATTGGAATGCAAGGTGTTTGTTCCATATTGTTGCTGAGTCATATGTGAATAATATTTTGCATCGATAATAAGTATATTGTTTCCCTGAGACAACATAATATCAGTTTGCATTTTGGGAAGCAATTGGTTCTCAGAATCATCAAGTTGCCATGCAATCTGTGATGCATTGGCAGATAGTTCTGGATGTTCTTTACGATAGTATTCAAGCAAAAATTTTTCATATAAATGGCACATACGCTGTTCGTCAAAAAAATCCATTATTTTTGTGGTACCGTTGTTTTGTGTCTGTAGAAGTCCGTTATAAATCAGATAACAGATTCCGATTAGCATTTGATAACTTTGATTGGAACGATTATAATGTTGATTCCAATTTACAAAGCGTAAATCAATTTCATTAACATCAGAAAAAAATAATAACAGATTCCGTAGACTCTTTTTGCGAGTATTTGTAATATTGGCTTTAAGAAGCAATAACAGTGTAGATTTGATGATTCGGTTAAATTGTGTATTAGTTGAAAATTCATCGTATGTACAAATCATTTGCTTCTTCAGCAGAGTCTGAGTTTTAATGGATTCAGAAATATTGAGCTTTCCCTGTAGCGTAGAAAGAGATTCTGATTTTGGCAGATAATCTCTTCCTAAGCCTCGTTTTAGCTGTACGCTAATGCCCTTATCAAGAATGGCTGCACATAATTCAGCGGTATTATGAAAATTTTCTGTAGCCAGATCTTTGTAGTTTTGTGCTTGTAATGCTTGAAAAGCGTAGGACAGCATATAATAAATATTTTGTACAGGAATCATTTAACAGCACTCCTTAGACGATCAGACCAATCTACGATTTTTGCGGGCTCATCAAACCAATATTCTTTTAAAAGTGGAATCAATTCGTATTCTACAATGGATGACAAAGTTTGTGCGTTGGTTGTCTCTGGTGTTAAACCACAAAAATAACTGTGACCAATACAGAATCCTTCACCTAGTGATATATCTTCTGCTATCTTGGAATTGAGCTGTTTCACACAAGCAATTAATTTGTTAAAGGCATCACTTTTTAGAGAGTCTTGGTAAGCTTGAAAACCAGGCGTATTAAATCCCGGTTTCATAGTAAAAAATGAAAAACGTCGTCTTAAAGCATAATCTAACATAGCAAGACTACGATCAGCAGTATTCATCATACCAATAATGTATACATTTGCAGGTACAGAGAAATTCTCGTCAGAATATAACAACTGCAGTTCAATCCCCCGCTTATCTTTTTCAATCAGCATAAACAATTCACCGAATATTTTACTTAAATTACCACGATTGATTTCATCAATGATAAAGAAATAATCATTTTCATCATCATCTTCAGCCAGTTTACAGAATTTGTAAAAAGAGCCCTTTTTAATTGTGAATCCATTTTCGGTCGGTCGGTACCCTTCAATAAAATCCTCGTAGGAGTAACTCTGGTGGAACTGGATCATTTGAACACGGTCAGGATTTTTTGCACCTATAATGGAATAAGCAAGTCTCTTGGCAGTAAATGTTTTTCCAACGCCAGGTGCGCCTTGTAAAATAATATTTTTCTTCATTTTTAAGACATTTACCAGTGTTTTATAATCTTGTTCATTCATATACACATCTGAGAGAAAATCTGCAGAAGAGTAAGCAGGATAGTCTATTTCTGGTTGTGTATCTACATCATCTAGTTCATCTGGAGCAAAGATGGAAGTAAGCTTTTCAATATAATCTGTGTATGGAGTGATATCAGTTAAACGTTTTGCAACTGCATTACCAGGATGCTCCCATTCACCAACTTGAAGCCATTTTACAGCACGGACATTTTTATATTCCTGACGAAGATCGTCAAAGACATAATTTCCAGTGACAATACCTTTACCAACAAGAGTGTTGCTGCGTTTTGCAAAAATCACATCATTAACTGATACTGTATTCGCAAAATTCCATGCCATCAAAGCCTGATTTTTTCGTGAAGTGCTACTATCGTACACATCTATTAGTTCTTGACGGAGAGCTTCCTTGGAAGCAAATTGGGAATAATCACCGATATCGTCCATACCTAAAACCATGATTCCCTTTTGTTGGCATTCATTCCAACTTTTATCATCAAAGACGGTATACATCCAGTAGTGCGTTTTGCGTTTTTTATCGGAAAGAGTATTTGTATCAGAATCATCAATATCATCAGTATATCCAACATTTTTCCCATAAATATGAGCAAAGACAACTCCTGGAACATTGCATTTTCTTGCATATAATGAAATTTGTCCCATACGGATGAAAGGGATATCGCTTGGTGTTTGATTTAGAAAATGTAATACTCTCAGCTGAATATCTTGACCATAAAATGGAGCAAATAATGTTGGAAAGAGCATTTGATAATATTTCATGCGCCATACCATATTGATTCCTGGGATATGTTCCAGTTGTATATAGAGTTGTTTGTAATCTTCTTCAGAATCTAAAGAACCAAAAGAAGATATTATTTCAGCACCTTCAACCAGGTCGTTGCGCATTTCATCTGCTTTTTGTATTGCTTCATCTTCAGTAAGAAGCACAGGCTTTAATGGTGAGCCACAGGTCCAACTTTGATTTTTCTTATGATAGAATAATCCAAATTTATAAGCTGCTCCGCCGGAAATACTTCCAAATACTTCGCGAATTTCTTTGTCCATTTCAAGCATATAGCAGAGATTGGTTTTATTCCCTTCGTCATTATAAAATAAAGAAGTTAACAAATCTTTTCCGGAAAGAGATTTTAAGTGTTCTATTCCAAAAAGATTTATAAAATTTTCTCGTAGTTCATCAGCCTTGTGAGCAAATGAAATCCATTCTGGAGTTTGAGATTCGCTATAAAACCACTCAGGAGAATATTTCCCTGATTCATTTTCTGTTATCTGAATGTTCGACATAATATACCTCCGAATTTATAAACTAGAATTAGTATATCATTTAACTGCAACACTGTCATAGATTATCGAAAAATAGAATTATATTGATATTAAAAGAGAAGAGCAAGATCCACCCGTGTAAAACAGTATTGTCATTTTGACAATTTTGTATTACTTACGAGTAGCAGACCTTGATGGGGATTACGTCCCCATACCCACGTGAAAATATAATTGCTGGCAATTACATTTTAGCAGACACGCAAGCGTTTCTGAGTAAGTGTCACAGACAACAAAATAAGGAAATTTTGATAAGGCATTCACCTGGAATAGGTGAGTGTTTTTTGTTTTCAAATATTCAATTAACCGAAAAAATTAAAAAAATTTCATCAGGGGGCTGTAAAAATGCCTCTCAGCGTTTCGTTTTATGAAAGGGTATTTTAGACAGGAAAAAATAAAAAAATTTTATCAAGAACCTGTATTTATGCTCTTCATCTTTTGAATATGTGTAAGGACATTTTTGAGCCGGCATAAAAATGATTTTTACAACAGTTAGAAACAGAAACGAGGCGAGAAAAGAATGAAATATGAATACATGAAGGAGTCAGAGCAGATGCTTCAGTACTTCCAGTTTCCGAAGTTTTTGCTGAAGCTGCGCATTTCTCAAACTGCAAAATTTCTTTATATGATTTTGTATGACCGGGCACGGATATCGAGAAAGAATAGCTGGATAGATAAGTATGGAAATGTTTATCTGATATTTCCAATAGAAGAATTGTCTGTTCAAATCGACAAATGCAAATCTTCTGTAAAAACAGCGTTGAAGGAATTAGATGATGTGGGACTATTGGTTCGCAGATCCGGTGGTTTTTCAAAACCCAATCATTTATATGTAAAAATTCCATCTGATGAGATAGTTTTACAGCCGATTGACAATAAAGCGGTTGAAAAGATGGCTGTAATAGAGTCGGAAAAGCCCCCATCATCTGGTCGTAAAAATGGCTGTGCAGGAGTCGGAAATGTGGCACCTAGTAAAGTAACTGAGAAATATAAAAGTAATAAATATCATGAAGTAAATTATTGCTATGGGGAAGGAGAGAGTTTGTGATGAGAGAAGAAGATACCGTATGTGTAGGCAGTGATGGTTTGCAATACTGCAAAGTCTGTGGGGAAGCGAAAGAAGCATTTTTTCCTGAGGGAGGTTTTATGGGAATGAAGAAACATTCCAGGCAATGTGCCTGTGACAGAAAAGCATATGAAGAGGAACAAAAATATTTTAAAGACAAAGAGCACCGGGAATTAGTCAACAGAAATACGAGCATCTGTTTTGACGAGAGCAGAATGGAAGAGTGGACATTTGAAAATGCAGATATGTCAGATGCTGTAATGCATACGGCAAAAAATTATGTTGATAACTGGGAGAAAATGAAAAGAAATCATATAGGCTGTTTGTTCTGGGGACCGGTTGGAACTGGGAAAAGTTTTATTGCTGGGTGTATTGCCAATGAACTTCTTAAACAGGAAGTAACGGTAAAAATGACAAATTTCAATACCATTATTGATGATATATTTCCACTGGCAGACAAAACGGAATATATCAATGCATTGGCTTCTTATCAGCTTCTAATTATTGATGATCTTGGAGTAGAACGAAATTCAGAATATGCGTTAGGAATTATTTTTAGTGTCATAGACCGCAGGATCCGTTCAGGACGACCTTTGATCATTACAACGAATCTTCCACTGAAAGAAATAAAAAGCGAGACCATGTTGGATAAAAGGCGTATCTATGACCGTATTTTAGAAATGTGTACGCCTATGTATGTTGGAGGCACAAGCAAACGAGAAGCGATCGCAAGTATGAAAATGGAGAAAGCGAAAACTCTGTTGAATACAAACAGAGGGGAGGAATGCGAATGAATCATACAGAAAAAACAATACCTGTTTGGAAGAAATATTCTTTAAATGTTTCCGAAGCAGCTGAATATTACGGAATTGGCGAAAAGAGATTAAGACAGATCGCAGGTGAAAATGAAGGAGCAGATTTTATTCTGGAAGTTGGTTCGCATATCCGATTCAAAAGGAAATTGTTTGAAGATTATCTGGATACAGCCAGCACAGTTTAAGTAACAGAATAGAAAAAATAGTAATGAAAATAATGTTCATTTTATCTTAGCGAAGAGAAGGTCTTGTGATATAATGAATAAACCGAGACGGTCTTCCAAGTTAAATGAACATTTGATGAAGGAGACTAAAAGATTATGAGTGAAAAAAGGAGAGATCATAGAGGACGTATATTACACAATGGAGAAATACAGTTATCTAATGGCAGATATCGATTTAAGTATGTCGATGAGATGGGAAAGGAGCGCTGCGTATATAGCTGGCGCTTAGACCATAACGATGCAACTCCGAAAGGAAAGCGCCGTACTTTGTCGCTTCGGGAGATGGAGAAGAAAATCCAGGCGGACCATTTCGAGCAGATTGCAACAAATGGCGGAAACATGACAGTGCTGGAACTGGTTGAAAAATATACATCAACAAAAACCGGTGTCAGACCTACTACAGTTGCAGGATACGGAACAGTTATCAATTTATTGAAGAAAGATCCATTTGGAAAAAGAAGGATTGATACGGTTCGGATTTCGGATGCAAAATGTTGGCTGATACATCTTCAGCAGGTAGAAAAGAAAAGTTATAGTTCCATACATTCAATCCGAGGAGTTCTTCGTCCGGCATTTCAGTTGGCAGTGGATGATGACCTGATCAGGAAAAATCCATTTCAGTTTCAGCTAATGGAAGTGGTTGTGAATGACAGTGTGACAAGAGAAGCAATCAGCAGAGCGGAGGAACGTAAGTTTCTACGATTTGTGAAAGAGGATCCTCATTTTTGCAGGTATTATGAAGGAATCTACATTTTATTTAAAACAGGCCTTCGCATCTCGGAATTTTGTGGTTTGACGATTTCTGATATTGATTTCAAGGAGCATACGATCAACATTGATCATCAATTGCAGAAAAAATCAAAAATTGGATATTATATTCAAGAGACTAAAACAACCAGCGGAACGAGAAAGATACCTATGACTGCAGATGTAGAGGAATGCTTTCGGAAAATAATAGAAAAACGAAACCCGCCAAAAGCAGAACCTATGGTAGATGGAAAAAGTGGTTTTTTATACTTTGATAAAAATGAAAGTATCTGTTATTCCCTGCACTGGGAGCATTATTTCCAACACATCATTCAGAAGTATAATAATACTTACAAAGTACAAATGCCTGTCATTACCCCGCATGTATGCCGGCACACCTATTGCTCAAATATGGCAAAATCCGGAATGAATCCAAAAGCATTGCAATATTTGATGGGCCACTCAGAGATCAGCGTAACGTTGAATACATATACGCATGTAAATCTTGAGGATGCCAGGGAAGAAATTGCCCGGATTCAGGTTGTGTAATTACGATTTTTAATTAAAAATAGCAAGGTGTAAAATAGAAAAACATACACCTTATTTTACACCTTTTGCTGACGATATTATGCGAAAATAAACCAGATTATGCCGGAAAGCAAAAATTTACAAAGGCTTACAAAGCCCGAAAAACCAAGAAAAACTAAGAAATGCGAGGTTATGCAACAATGATAAAAATACTTTTCATCTGCCACGGCAACATCTGCCGCTCCACCATGGCAGAATATGTAATGAAAGATTTAGTAAAAAAAGCGAATCTGGAGTCATCTTTCTACATCGACTCTGCCGGAACCAGTAACGAAGAAGATGGCAATCCGGTACACTATGGGACACAGAACAAATTAAGAGAAGAAGGAATCCCGTGTGGGAATCACAGAGCACGTCAGATGACGCGAAAAGATTATGAAGAGTTCGATTACCTGATCGGCATGGAACAGTGGAACATTCGCAACATCAACCGCATTATCCGGAAAGATCCGGAGCATAAAGTACATCTGTTACTGGAATATGCAGGAGATGCAAGAGATATTGCAGATCCGTGGTACACGGGGAATTTTGATGTGACTTATGACGATGTGAAAGAAGGCTGCGAGGCATTCTTGCAATATCTGATGGAGAATGAACCATTATATTAGAAACAATAGGAGTAAACAATAAAAAGGAATCATCTTAAGTATTCAGATAATTTTGCATACATTTGATGATTCCTTTACATTTTTTCGAAAATAATTTCATAGAATTTAATGTAATATAAACTCCGGGTACAATTTTACATAGATTTAACATAGATTTGATATAGGCTGCATACACCTTCGTTACAATAAGCCCGTAACGTCGAGGGAACATCATGTGTTCGAAAGAAACTGCCGGCGGCAGGTTCTACAGAAGACGAATGAAGGAGAATGGGAAAATATTATGAATGAAAAATTGCAGATAATATTCGGGCTTTTAGGAGGCCTGGCAGTCTTTATTTATGGAATGAATATGATGAGTGAGTGCCTGCAGAAAGCGGCAGGAGAAAAGATGAAAAGCATCCTGGCACTTCTGACTAAGAACCCGGTACTTGGGGTTATCGCAGGAGCACTTACCACAGCGGTATTACAGAGTAGTAGTGCGACAACCGTTATGGCAATCGGATTTGTCAGTGCTGGACTTATGAGTCTGCCGCAGGCAATCTCAATCATCTTTGGTGCGAATATCGGTACGACAATGACGGCGCAGATTATTGCATTTAAGATCAGCGATTACATTTATATCATTATTTTTATTGGATTTATTATTTCGTTTATTGCGAAATCTGAAAAAGTGAAAAGTATCGGTCAGACAATTTTTGCATTTGGTCTGTTATTCCTTGGAATCGAGACCATGGGAGATGTCATGAAACCGCTGGCATCCAGCCCGGTGTTCACGGACCTGATCGAAAGAGTAGCACATATTCCGGTACTTGGCGTATTTGTTGGAACGCTTATGACACTGGTGGTACAGAGTAGTAGTGCAACGATCGCAGTATTGCAGAACTTTGCATCACAGCCGGGACCTGACGGCGTGACAAGTATGCTTGGACTTGCAGGAGCAATCCCGATCCTGCTTGGAGATAATATCGGTACGACAATTACAGCACTTCTGGCAAGTATCGGTCAGACAAAAGATGCGAAACGTACCGCAGTTGCACACTGTATTTTCAACATTTCCGGATGTCTGTTATTTATCTGGTTTGTGAAACCATTTGCAGTACTGATCCAGCACATTTCTCCGAAAGGACCGGAGATTGAAGTGATCTCAAGACAGATTGCAAATGCACATACATTATTCAACATTACAATGACACTTATCTGGGTCTGTCTGATCAATGTGATGGTAAAGATTGTTATGACGTTGATTCCGGATGGAAAAGCAGTCGATATGAATCCTGCAAAACCTGTATTTCTGGATGACAAGATCATCAGCCAGCCGGCAGCAGCACTTCAGCTGGTTGCAAAGGAAATCCTTCGTGTGAGTGAAATGGTGAAAGTGGTTGTGGCAGATACGATCACAATCGTCAAAACAGAAGACCTGAATGAACTGGAACCATTGCAGGAAAAAGGAGTACAGATAAAGAAACTGACGGATCAGATCACAGAATATCTGGCCTCCCTATTCTCGGCCGGAACAATGACAGAGCAGCAGGCAGCACAGACGGCGAGTCTCATGTACATCTTGAGCGATGTGGAACGTATGGGAACGCTGAGCGTAGAAGTTGCAAAATGTGTACGGGAAAAGGTAGACAATCGGTATAAATATACGCCGGAAGCGATGGATGAACTGCAGAAGAGTCTGAAGACACTGGAGAAGATGTTTAATGATTCACTTAAGGCATTACAGGGAGATGAGTCAGTGCAGATTGAGAAACTGATAAAACGGAAAGATAAGATCATGGATCTGGATCTGAAGATGAGAAAAGCGCATGTACAGCGTGTCAATAAAGGAAAATGTAAAGCAAGCCTGACAGCACCATTTACAAATATCCTGCATCTGATCGACCGTATGGGAAACAGTTGTGTTAACCTTGCGGATGTTGCGTCAAATGAAATCAGTCTGAATTATTTTATGGTAAATTAAGAATATGAGAGAAAAAAAAGCCTTTGCGGATATAAAAATGATATCTGCAAGGGCTTTTTTAGTCTAAAGACATAAAAAATAAAATTTGAGAAATACTATAAAAGAAAGATCATGTAATGAAGAAAGAAAAACTATAAAAAGATAGCAGACTATCTAAAAAAGGAGGAAGTATTATGGACACATCAACATATGAGATCATGAAAGAGTGTAATTCGGGCTGCAGGATGGCAGTGAACAGCATCGAGCAGCTGGTAGCATATCTGAAAAACCAGGAATTGCAGGAGTTATTATCTAAATATAAAGAAGATTATGAAAAAATGGAGAGAGAATCGATAAGATTATCAGAAGGAAAACTTCAGGAAGAAAAGTTTTCAGAAAAGGCAGCAGAGACATTTGCATGGATCAGTGCCGAAGTAAAGATGATGTTCAATGACGACACTTCGAAAATAGCAGAAATGATGATTGATGGTGCCAATATGGGAATAAAATCCATTACAGAGAAATTAAATCGTTATTCGGAGGCAGAAAAAGAAAGCATTTCACTGGCAAAAAAATTTGAAAAGACGTGTGAAAAACTGATTCAGGATATGAAAAAATATTTGTAGAAAGACAAAAAGCCCTTTACAATTTGTGTGATTTTGGATACATTATTGTTATAAGAATATAATTTAAAGGGGAAATTATGAAAGATATATCAGAAAAAAGATTAAGCGATTATATGGCAGAACAGATTGCAGACGAGATCTTATCTGGAAGAATTCCCGGGGGAAGCCAGTTAAAACAGGAAGAACTGGCGGAAGCATTCGAAGCTTCCAGAATCCCAATCCGGGAAGCATTTCAGATTCTGGAGAATCAGGGCCTGATTATCCGTCTGGCAACCAGAAGAATTACCGTAACAGAACTGGATGAAGAACAGATCTGTCTGATCTACAGCATGATTTCAGAGATGACAAAGAAAGCTCTGAACAGTCTGAAGCATAGTAAAAAGACGGAAGAATTGTACGAAAGGCTTACGACACCGGGATTACTGGGAGAAGTGCAGCCGGCAGAAGCAATGTGCGACCTGGTGGAAAATGAATATATTAAGCGACTTTTGAGAAATGCAAGTGACAGTTATATCCGTTTTGCGCTATCAACGGGACGTCATAAAGAAGAGATAAAAGAAGAAAGAAACAAGCTGACAGAACTTTTGAAAAATGGGGAATTAAAGAAAGCAGAGAAAGCTCTGGATGCATATTTCAAACTGCTGGCGAAAGCAGTTAACGAAGAGAGAGGGATGAATGAATGAACGGATTAAAACCGATTAAAATGCCGTCTGCCAAAGAAAAAGTAGCTGCGGAACTCAGAAAGGCAATCTTGTCCAGACAGATGCAGGAAGGCGAAGTTCTTTCGCTGGACAGCGTCGCCACTCAACTAAATGTATCAGCAATGCCGGTAAGGGAAGCCTTTCAGATCTTAGCGCGTGACGGACTGATCCAGCTTCGTAAGAATAAGGGAGCTGTCGTACTTGGAATAACCGAAACATACATAAAAGAACACTATCAGCTCCGCGCAATTCTGGAAAGTTCAGCGGCAGCACTGGCGGCAGACCCGGAAGCAGATATATCTGAGATTGAATCTGTTTATGAAGAAGCCGCAGAGGCTCTGCTGGAAGGTAATTTAAGACAATACACAGACTTGAACCGCGCATTCCATAGCGAGATCTGGACTGCAGCCGGTAATCAGAAGATGAAAAATATGATCTCTGAATTATGGAATGGATTGTCCATGGGAAGTATGGTATCCGAGGAAGATTATGCGAAAGTGTCGATTAAAGAACACGGAAAGATATTGAAAGCAATCCAGAAGCATGACAAAGAGGCTGCGCAGAAAACAATGTACGATCATATTATGCGCAGCCGGGATGATATGCTGACATATTATAAATAAAATTTCTATTCACTAAGCCAGATTCCCGAACCGTAATAAAAGATTACAGTTCTCCATTTAATTATTATGGCATGCGAAACCGCAGGAATAAACTTACAAGGTCCTATCTTGTGCATACGGACTCATGGTTGGTAATTCTTAAGTAAAAAAGTTGACCGCTTGCTCACAAAAAATCCACTGTCTGAGACGAATGTCGAGTTTGGATTTTTTGTGAGCTCGTTTTTAGGTCAACTTTTTTGCTTTAGAATTTCCCCATGTTGGAGTCAGCACAGGATAGGACCTTGTAAGTTTATTCCGATCGGTGACAGTCGCCATAATGCATTAAATAGAAATTCTGGAATAAAATCCCATCCTCCTACATAAGAATACTATGAGGGTAAAGAAAAACAGCCACATTCAAATGAAACAGAAATGGAGGAGCGTTATGGGACATACTATCAGCCGGAAGAGCATAAAGAAAATCATTACCATACTGACGGCTGCGATCCTGGTACTGTTGCCAGTGGGAGGGAGTATCAGGGAGGTGCATGCTGAGGGAGAAGAGTCGTCGGATTCGGGCATGTCTCTGGAGCATGAAAAGACAGTGACAGAGAATGCAGATGGAACCTACGATCTGAAATTAACAGTAAAAGGAAAAGTAAACAGTGAGTCTTCGAAAGCGCCGCTGGATGTCATCTATGTCTTGGACAGATCCGGAAGTATGGCTTATCCGATGGATCATGACAGTCAGAATAGCTGGGAAAATAACGGGGAAAGAAGGACTGCGGCAAGTCAGGCAATTAACAGCATGACGAATACACTGGCGGCTAATGAGAATCTGGATGTCAGATTTGCGCTTGTGACGTTTAGTGGAAATAAGAGTGACTATCGGCCTGGTGGATACAGGGATGAGGCATGGAATGATGCAGAGATTGCTGTAAACTGGACGAATCAGGCATCTGCGATCACGAATCGGACTTCTCCGAAATCGGACGGCGGAACCAATTATCAGGCCGGGATCAGAAGTGCGGAAGGATTGCTGAATGGGAAAAGACAGAATGCCAAGACAGCAGTGATCTTCGTATCTGATGGAGATCCAACCTTCCGATATAGATCAGACGGTTATACAGAAGGCAATGGAAGCAGCGACGAAGATGGAAAGAGTCTGAAGGCAGGAAAAGATGCAGTCGCTGATATGCAGACCGATTATTTTTTCACGGTCGGTGTAGGACCGTCAGGGAATTACAAAAAACTTACCGACCTTGCCAATTCAGCAGTCAAAGCCGGAAAACATGCATCTTATGCCGGAACAACGCTGGCGAATCTGAACAAGGCATTCGATGACATTCAGAAACAGATCACAGAACTGGCATGTACAAATGTCACGATTTCCGATCCGCTGAGTGATAATGTTGAGATGGTGAAGGGAGCAGATGGAAATGTCCTTGCACCACAGGTACAGATCTTTGATGCATCCGGAAACCCGGTTAATGCAGCAGATCTTGGAATCACGGCTTCTTATGATTCTGCATCAAAATCCGTTAAAATGCAATTTCCGGCAGACTATAAACTGCAGGAAGGCTATACCTATGAAGTCATTGCCAAGATCCAGCCGACAGAAACGGCATATGAAAAATACAGAACATCAGGCTACACAGATCAGGCAGATGCAGGAACCGGAACATATGCAGGAGGCACCGGATTCTATTCGAACCAAAATGAACATGCAGCACTGATGTACAAGTATGGAGAACAGAACTATACAGAATATTACAAGAAACCAGTCATAAAAGTGCATCCGGGCAATTTAAAAATTTCGAAAGCTATTACAGGATTGGAAGATAACCAGGAAGCATTGCAGAAGGTATTACAGAACCTGTCCTTTACCTGTGAGTTGACGAAACCAGACGGAAAAACAGAGACAAAAGAACTGAAGTTGAATACAGACGGACTGGTATGGAATGCAGAAAACAACGCATACGAATATATATTTACCAATCTGACACCGGGAACAACATATAAGGTAAATGAAAATGATGCCGTACCTGATGGATATGATCTGACGGTATCACCGGATACAAAGGAAATATCCGGGCAGATTGCAGGAAGTACAACATCGGAAGCAAAATTCGTCAACCGGTATATCCGGAGTGACCGCGTACTGACGATCGCAAAGAGAGTCGGCGGCAACATGGGAGACCGTACCCACGCCTTTCGGTTCCAGGTGCAGACAAAGCTGAACGGGAAATCCTATACAGGTGGAATCAGTTATGTGAAATATGACGCACAGGGCAATCCAGTCAGTGAGGAAGAATTAAAAAATGCAGTTGCGGTAGAAAATGGAGTCTATACATTCCAGCTGAGGCATATGGAAAAAATCGAGATGACGATGCCATATGGTGTAGAATATATCGTTTCTGAAGAACCGGAAGACTATGATGTGCAGATTACAAAGAAAGTTTCGGAAGAAGAGGAACAGAAACTGGACAATGGTAAAAAAGAACTTTCGGATATTCTATCAGAAAATACAGATCTGACATTTACGAATACGAAAGAAGTACAGCCGGCAACCGGAATCCGGCAGACGTCGGCGCCGTATATGGTCATGACAGGGGCAGCATTCGGAATGCTGGCATTTTTCGGACTGGTATACGGAATTCGCAAATGGGGAGATCCGACAGGAGAATAACATCTGACAAGGAGCATATATGAAAGAAAAAAGAGAGATCATACTGTTCTTTACCCGTTTACTCATGCTGGCAGTGATGCTGGCGGTCCTGTTTGGCGTGATTTTTGGAATGACTTCTGCAAAGAATCAGGATATGTCCCCGAAAATATGTGCCGGAGATCTGCTCTTATATTACAGGCTGGAACGGAAATATTCCGACCGAGATGTCGTGGTATTCCAAAAAGAGGGGACATTGTATACAGGGCGTATTGTGGCGAGAGAGAAAGATAAGGTAGAGATTACAGACAAAAATGAACTGAAGATCAACGGAAGCATTGTGAATGAGCCGGATATTTTTTATAAGACACCGGCCTATGTGGATGGCATATCCTATCCGGTGAAAGTAAAGGAAGACCAGTATTTCATTCTGTGTGATTTCCGGGAAGGTGCAAAAGACAGCAGATACTTTGGTGCGGTCAATGCAAAGGATATAAAGGGAAGAGTGATTACCGTCCTTCGCAGATCGAACCTGTAAAATCAGTAACATGATTGCAGAACATGGAAAAAGAAAGGAAAAGAAATGATGGAAAAGAGAATGTTAAAAAAAGTATCCACTGTTACGGCTGCCGGAATGATGATGACAGCAATGCTCGGAATGCAGGTGTCAGCGGCAGAAAGTTCAAGTGCCGAAGCAGCAGTTAAGAAAAATCCGATGATCACAAAACAGATTACGAAGGAAAGTAATATATATGCACCGAAGACTACATTTAAATTTACCGTTGCTCCAGGAACGGCAGTGCCGGCAGGTGAGAATCAGGAGGCAATATATGCAGGACCGGCAAATGGGGTAACTTTGGATAAGGATGTCATTGCATCGGTACCGGCGGACAGCGATATTGGAAATGAGAAAATTACAGTAGGAACGACAAAGCTTAATGTTAATGAATCTGTATTCACAAAAGGAGAGGATGCAAAACCCGGAATCTTCCGCTATGTAGTAAGTGAGGTTGCAACGGACAAGGACGGAAATGTGTATGAAGGTGTTGCTTATACCACAGAACAGAAGTATTTTGATGTGTATGTAACATCCGATGATGTAGGAAATCTGGAAGTCAGCTCTTATCTGTTTGTAGATAAGACTGATTCGAAGTCAAAGGATGGGGGAGTTTTCACGAATGATTACAGCAGTCGTCACGATACGTTGAAAGATCTGACCGTAAAGAAAGAGGTTACCGGTAATCAGGGAAATCGTAATAAAGACTTTAAATTTACTATAAAAGTAGACGGAGCAGCAGGAGAGCAGTATTATGTAACATTTTCAGATGGAAAAGCTCCGACCACACTGGTGTCGGGAGAGGCTAAGACAATCACATTGAAAGATAATGAGACAGCAAAGATCTTTGGATTGTCAGAGACAGATGAATATACGGTAACAGAGGCTAGTTATGCAGATGATGGATATAAAACAACTATTGATAATGTAGAAACACTGACAACAACAGGAACAATTACAGGGAATAGTGACAAGAACATTACCGTTGTAAATGATAAAACAACAAACTCTCCAACCGGAATCTTCCTTCATGTTGCTCCATATATCGCACTGATCGGTGCAGCAATTGCATCCAGCCTTCTGTTCTTCAGAAGAAAACGTGCAAAAGATATGGATATTGACTAATCGGTTGGGCGAAAAAAGCAGATAGAAGATATAAGAAAGCATTAGAGAGGAAGTGGCGAAATGAAAAAGGCAGCGATGGCAGCAAGAGTAGGTAATCGGATACTCAGTATCATGGCAGGAATCCTGATCCTTCTGATGCTTTCTTATGGAATGTATTCGTTATGGGATACTTATAAGATCTATGCCAATTCATTTGCAGATGAAGAACTGTTGAAGTTTCGGCCGACAGATGACGGAGAGGATAATCCGACGCTGAAAGATCTGAAAAAATTGAATCCGGATGTGAAAGCCTGGATTCAGGTGCCGAAGACCAACATCGATTATCCGGTGGTGCAGGGGCAGGATGATATGGAATATATTAATAAGAATGTATATGGGGAATTCGAACTGTCGGGAGCAATCTTTCTGTCATGCCTGAACAAGGATGATTTCTCCGATCCATATAATCTGGTCTATGGACACAACATGAAAAATGGTGGAATGTTTGCGGATGTGGCAGATTTCACGAATAAAGAATATTTTGAAACGCACCAAAAAGGAAAGCTCTATCTGACAGATGCAACACGGAAAATCCGGTTCTTTGCCTGTATGAAAGTGACTGCAGCGGATGCAAAGATTTACCATCCGGATGGATACCACAAGGAGAATCTGAAGGATCTGCTTGATTATATTCAGGCGAATGCAGTCCAGTATCGTGATGTAAATGTGGCGGATGAGAATTCGCTGATTGCTTTATCAACGTGCTCGGAGGCAGAGACGAATGGTCGTGTAGTTCTGATTGGGAAATTAGAGAGGGAGGTGGCAGAAAAACAGTGAAGATTCTAAGATATAGAAGTGTGAAGAAAATAGCAGCTGCGGGCGTAATGTTATTTATGTGGATAGGCAGTACAATGGCAGTTCCAGTGTATGCCGGAACACCGAATGTGGAGATCCAGATTCCGGTAAGTGTACAAGGTGCGGCAGGAACAATCGTGCTGGAGCCGGAGAAAGCTGGCATACCAGTGCCGGACCGGACAGAACTTCAGATCGGAAAAGATGAGAAGCAAAGCTTCGGACCGATATGCTATGAAGAACCGGAAGATTATCACTATAAGATTTATCAGAAGTCCGCTAATGTGACAGATGTTACTTATGATACGGCAGTATATGATGTGACGGTACGGGTGACCAGTACAGAATCCGGAGAACCGAAAGCAGTAGTCTGGGGGGAAAAAGAAGGAACAGAAGGAAAATCGTACGAGATTATATTTACGAATTCGGTAAAAGAACAGGCGCCGGAGATAGCTCCGACGGGAAAAACGGCCATTTACCGGAACTATCCGGTTAAGACAGGAGATGTAGCACCGATTGCAGTTCTTGCAGCAATGTCCGGTATATCGGCCGGAGTTCTGACTGCAGTAGAGAGATGGAAGCGGAAAAAAGAAAATTAGGGAATCGTGGAAAAGAACAGGTCAGGTCAAAGTGCCGGAGCTGTTCTTTTTCGTACGGGATTATAGCTGTCAAAAACCGAAAAATACGTACAAAGTATACAATGAAAGTATCCTCTTGTGATTTTGAACAAAAGTAGATAAACACTTTTATAACATATGCCAAAATGTCAAAAAGCCTATTGACATTTTTCTCAGTAAGGAGTATTTTATAATCAAGCTTTGGATACAAAATCACATATCAAACATCAAATATCAGACAAGAAAAGAAATTTGTATCAGAGTAAATCGAACGAAATAATTACAAGGAGGTAATGAAGATGAGTCAGATAACAATTACATTACTGTTTCTGGCATTTGCAATCATCATGTTCATGCTTGAAAAGATTCCTCTTGGGGTAACATCGATGATTGTCTGTGTAGGACTGGTAGTCACAGGGGTATTGGACTGGCAGACTGCATTCTCGGGATTCATCGACAGCAATGTAATCTTATTTGTTGCAATGTTCATTGTCGGTGGAGCACTGTTTGAGACGGGAATGGCGAACAAGATCGGAGGAGTGGTTACACACTTTGCCAAGACAGAAAGGCAGCTGATCATTGCGATCATGGTGATCGTCGGAGTGATGAGTGGCTTCCTTTCCAACACAGGAACAGCCGCAATCCTCATTCCGGTAGTTATCGGTATTGCTGCAAAATCAGGATATTCAAGATCAAGACTGTTAATGCCGCTGGTATTTGCAGCAGCCATGGGAGGTAACCTTTCACTGATCGGTGCACCTGGTAACATGATCGCACAGTCATCCATGGAGAAGATTGGACTGAAATTCGGATTCTTCGATTATGCGAAAGTAGGTCTTCCAATTTTGGTCGTAGGAATTATTTTCTTCGCACTGTTCGGATACAAATTCCTGCCGGATAAAGTGGACACAAGCGGTGAGGGAATCTTTGATGAGACAAAAGATTTCAGCAATGTTCCAAAGTGGAAACAGACCCTTTCACTGATCATCCTGTTATTAACACTTCTGGGAATGATTTTTGAAGATCAGATTGGTATTAAGTTATGTGTCATAGGATGTGTGGGAGCACTTGCACTGATCGTTACAGGCGTTATCAGTGAGAAAGACGCACTCCTTTCCATCGACTTGAAGACGATCTTCTTATTCGGAGGTACGCTTTCCCTTGCGTCTGCACTGGAAGCAACCGGTGCCGGAGAACTGATCGCAGATAAAGTAATCGGAATGCTGGGAGATAACCCTTCACCATACATATTAACATTTGTAATCTTCATGCTCTGCTGTATCATGACAAACTTTATGTCAAACACAGCAACGACAGCACTGATGGCTCCGATCGGAGTATCCATCGCACAGGGCATGGGTGCAGATCCAAGTGCCGTACTGATGGCATGTGTAATCGGAGGATCCTGTGCATTTGCAACACCAATCGGAATGCCGGCCAACACCATGGTAGTAACGGCAGGAGGATATACGTTCAAGGATTATGCGAAAGCAGGTATTCCTATGATCGTAGTAGCAACCATAGTGAGTATGATCTTGCTTCCAATCTTCTATCCATTCTTCCCATAAACATAAGGAAGTATTTGACCTCTAATCTCCATAAAAACGGAAGATGTAAGCAGACATACCTCTCATGACAGTTTGTGATAAAAGTTTTCGCTGTCTTTCATCACAATACTGTTGTGGGAATATAGATAGGAACTAAAAATTTTTAATAGAATTTCAAGGAGGATATGAAAATGTCTAAAGAACAACAGGTAACACAACTTACAGATTATATGGCAAAATTTATTGCACATATCGCAAAGAAACTGCCAGATGATGTCATTGAAAAATTAACAGAGCTGCGTGAGAAAGAAGACAGCCCGCTTTCAAAGGTAATTTATGACACCATGTTCAAGAACCAGGAACTTGCTGTAAAACTGAACAGACCAAGCTGTCAGGATACAGGTGTATTACAGTTCTGGGTAAAATGTGGAACAAAATTCCCACTTATCGACGAACTGGAAGGACTTCTGAAAGACGCTGTTGTGAAAGCAACATTTGAAGCACCTCTCCGTCACAACAGTGTAGAGACATTTGATGAATACAACACAGGAAAGAACGTAGGAAAAGGAACACCGACTGTATTCTGGGATATCGTTCCAAACTCAGACAAATGTGAGATCTATACATACATGGCAGGGGGCGGATGTACTCTTCCTGGAAAAGCTATGGTTCTGATGCCGGGTGAAGGATACGAAGGAGTTACAAAGTTCGTTATGGACGTTATGACAACATACGGATTGAATGCCTGCCCTCCGCTTCTCGTTGGTGTAGGTGTGGCAACATCTGTTGAGACGGCAGCACTTCTTTCTAAGAAAGCACTGATGCGTCCGATCGGATCACACAATGAGAACGAAAGAGCAGCCAAGATGGAGACCCTTCTTGAAGACGGAATCAATGCAATTGGCCTTGGACCACAGGGTATGGGCGGAAAATATTCTGTAATGGGCGTTAATATCGAGAATACAGCACGTCACCCATCTACAATCGGTGTAGCTGTTAACGTAGGATGCTGGAGCCACAGAAGAGGACATATTGTATTTGATAAGGACCTGAACTACACAATCACAACACATACGGGGGTAGAATTATAATGGTAGAAGTAAAGAACGGTAAAAAAATCTTAACAACACCTATTTCAGCAGAAGACTTAAAAGACATCAAGATCGGCGACATCGTATATCTGAACGGAAGCATGACAACATGCCGAGACGTTGCACACCGCCGTCTGGTAGAAGAAGGAAGAGAACTTCCTGTAGATGTAAGAAACAACGCAATCTTTCATGCAGGACCGATCATCCGTCCACTGGAAAATGACAAATTCGAAATGGTATCTGTAGGACCGACAACAAGTATGAGAATGGAAAAATTCGAGTACGAATTCGTAAAAGAGACTGGTGTACGTGTGATCATCGGTAAAGGTGGTATGAAAGAAAATACAGAGCGTGCATGTAAAGAATTCGGAGCAATCCACTGCGTATTCCCTGCAGGTAACGCTGTAGTAGCTGCTACAGAAGTAGAAGAGATCGTAAGAGCTGAGTGGAGAGATCTTGGTATGCCGGAGACACTCTGGAACTGCCGCGTAAAAGAATTCGGACCATTGATCGTTTCTATCGATGCAAACGGAGACAACCTCTTTGAAGAAAGAAAGGTTGAATACAATAAGAAGAAAGATGCTGCTACAGAAGAGATCTGTAAGCATGTAAGTTTTATTAAATAAACTGAGATAATAATAAAAATAAATTCTTGAGAATCCATTTATATACTAATGTAAGTTATGCGATTCCCCCGGGCTTTTCCTCCTAAAGTGCCCGGGGGCTTTTTTGTGCTTTTTGCACCTGTTCAAACGAAATGGCTGTTTTAGAAAAAATTATGTGGTATAATGCTCAAAGTTGAATTGATTTTGTATAAAAACTGGAGGAAGAATCAATGTTATATACAATTCCGGATTATTATCATGAATTTTCCTGTATTGCAGGAAAATGTGAAGATACCTGCTGTGCCGGCTGGCAGATCGTAGCAGATGAGGCGGCACTGAAAAAATACAAAAAAGTAACCGGATCTTTCAGAAAAAGATTAAGACGGTCCATTAACTGGAAAGAGGGAACATTTAAGCAGGACAAGAATAAGCGATGTGCCTTTTTAAATGATGAGAATCTCTGTGATATGTATACTGCGCTCGGAGAGAAAAGCCTGTGCCGGACCTGCAAGATGTATCCGAGACACGTAGAAGAATTCGAAGATGTCCGGGAGATGACGCTGTCTGTATCCTGTCCGGAGGTAGCAAGAATTCTGCTTGGTAAAAAGGAACCGGTGCGTTTTCTGACTTATGAAAGTAACAAGGAAGAAGAATATGATGATTTTGACCCGTTTCTGTATTCAAAACTGGTAGATGCAAGAAAAGTGATGATCGATATTCTTCAGGATCGAAGTAAGAGGCTGGAACTGCGGGTTGGTCTGGTACTGGCAATTGCACATGACTTGCAGGTGCGGATCAAAAGAGAGGATATCTTTTCAATTGATGATGTATTTGAAAAATACCAGACAGAGAAGGCAGTACAGTTTGTAGAAGCAAAATTATCAGAAGATGAGAACTATGCATTTATTAAGAAAATGTTCCGGAATCAGTATCTGATGGAACGCTTAAGGGATGACTGGGAACCGCATCTTCTTGAGGCAGAAAGTTTACTTTACGGAGATATTGGTTGTAGCGCCAGTGAAGAACAATGTACAAAGTACAAAGAACAGTATACAAAGAACAAGCAGGAATTCCACACATGGCTGAATACACACATGCCGGATTATGAGATCTGGTATGAGCAGCTTTTGGTATATTTCATCAGTACCTATTTCTGCGGTGCAGTCTATGACGGAGAGGCATATGTGAAGGTACAGATGGCCGTAGTCAGTGTACTTTTGATCCATGAACTTCTGATGGCACAGTGGCTGAAGAACGAGAAGATGCTGGAGATGGAAGATGTGGTAGATACGGTATACCGCTATTCCAGAGAGTTGGAGCATTCGGACCCGAATCTGAATCTGATGGAGAAACTGATGCGGAGAGATCTTTTGTCCTGGTTTAAAAAAGATGAATAAGAAGGAATTTTTATGTTATTAAGTATTGCACTGATCCTGCTCTGTGGTATGAGTATGAGCTGGATTTGTAAAAAATTAAAATTGCCGGGACTTCTGGGAATGTTACTAACCGGTATCGTACTCGGACCGTATGTACTGGATTTGTTAGATCCGAATATTCTGAACATCTCATCAGAACTCAGGAAGATGGCCCTGATCATTATCCTGATGCGGGCAGGACTGGGACTTGATGTGTCCGGACTTAAGAAGATTGGGCGTCCGGCGGTAATGATGTGCTTTGTACCGGCAAGTTTTGAATTACTTGGGATATTGCTTCTGGCACCCCGCTTACTTGGACTTTCGTTATTGGAAGCGGCGATCTTAGGTTCTGTTCTTGCCGCAGTTTCCCCGGCTGTTGTTGTGCCCCGTATGGTGAAATTAATGGAAGAAGGATATGGGACTGAGGAAGGAATCCCACAGTTGATCCTGGCCGGAGCATCCGTGGATGATGTATATGTGATTGTGCTGTTTACGACATTTACGGGGATTATGCAGGGAAAAAGCGTATCGGTTATGAGTTTCCTGAATATTCCGATATCTATTATCCTGGGAATGATCATTGGATTACTTGCCGGATGGCTTCTTGCACGGTATTTTGAGAAAGTACATATCCGGGATACCGTAAAGGTATTAATCTTACTCAGTATTTCATTTTTACTGGTAGTGGCAGAAGATCATATGACAACTGCAATTACGTTCTCGGCGTTAATTGCATTGATGTTTCTGGGAGTGGGCTTACAGAAATACAGGGAAGTGGCTGCAAAAAGGATTGCAGTAAAATGTGGAAAGATGTGGGTGGCAGCAGAGGTATTCTTATTCGTACTGGTTGGTGCGACTGTAAATATCGGATATCTGTCTCATGTAGGACTCAAGGCAGTCGTTTTAATCTGTGGCGCACTGATCTTCCGAATGGCAGGGGTCTTTGTATGTCTGCTTGGAACGGATATGAATGGAAAAGAAAAGTTATTTACAATGATGGCATACACACCAAAAGCAACCGTACAGGCTGCAATCGGAGGAATTCCACTGGCGCTTGGATTTGCGTGTGGCGATGTGGTTCTGACGGTAGCAGTGCTTGCAATTGTACTGACTGCACCGCTTGGAGCATTTGCGATTGATAGCAGTTACAAAAAATTTCTGACAAAAACTAAGTGATTCCATTGCAATGTATTCTCTGTATAAAATAAAGTAGATCCAATATCTGATTGACAAATGGCAGTTCTGTGATATCATATGAAACATATAGGAAAAGAAAGAAAACTATGTTCATATAATAAAGGAACACAAAAATAACATGAAATAAACGGAGGACTGCCATATGACAAGAGAAGAAGCATGGGAATTATTAACCGAATATAACCAAGATGAATTTCATCTCCTGCATGCACAGACGGTAGAGAATACGATGCGTTATTTTGCAAGAGAGCTCGGGTTTGCGGATGAGGAAGATTTCTGGGGAATCGTAGGACTTTTACACGATCTGGATTTTGAAAAATATCCGGAAGAACACTGTATCAAATCGCAGGAGATCATGAAAGAACGGGGAATCGATGAGAAGATCATCCATGCAACGGCGAGTCACGGTTATGCTTGGATGGACACTGGAAGATCTGATTCAGAGAACAATTGATGCTTTGAAGACATTCCAGGATTAAAAAAGGCGAAAAAGGATAACGGACGAATGGTTCGGAGGATTGGCATTTGTCAAAAAATGTGATATCATAGTAATTAAGTAGGAGATGAACCGGGAGAAGAGACCCGGATGAAAGGTGAAGTACTATGAAGATATCAACAAAGGGCAGATATGCACTGAGAATTATGATTGATTTGGCGGAGAATGCAAATGGGGAATATATTCGTCTGAAAGACATATCGGCAAGACAGGGAATTACATTAAAATATATGGAACAGATTATGCCGATGTTGACAAAGGCCGGATATGTAAGAAGTTATCGTGGCAATAACGGTGGTTATATGCTGGCGAAAGAGCCGGAAGAATATACAGCCGGAGATATTATCCGTACAACGGAAGGAAGCCTTGCGCCGATTGCGTGTCTGGATGACGTGCCGAATCGCTGCGAGAGACAGGATCAGTGTTCCACACTTGAGTTCTGGGAAGGACTTAAGAAAGTAATCGACCAGTATGTGGATAGTGTGACACTTGCAGATTTGGTAAATAATCATGAAGAGAAGTGCGGCAAGCTGGATCTGTAAATGTAAATGAATAAAAAACAAGAAAATGTACAGCAGGCAAAAGTCTGCTGTATTTTTTATGCGAAACTGGCATGTACAAAAGTATGAAAACTGGCTGTTTAAAAAATACCAGATGAGCGTATGATAGGACTCAAAGAAAATTCACAGAAAACAGATAGGAAAGGTACAGGAATTATGAAAGAGAACAGATATGAATTAAATAAGCAGCTGGCACAGATGTTAAAAGGCGGAGTTATCATGGATGTAACAACTCCGGAGCAGGCAAAGATCGCAGAAGAAGCAGGTGCATGTGCAGTCATGGCACTGGAAAGAATCCCGGCAGATATCCGTGCAGCAGGCGGCGTATCCCGCATGAGCGATCCGAAGATGATCCGCGGCATTCAGGAAGCGGTATCCATTCCGGTTATGGCAAAATGCAGAATCGGACATTTTGTAGAAGCGCAGATCCTGGAAGCAATCGAGATTGATTATATCGATGAAAGCGAAGTACTTTCACCGGCCGATGACATTTACCACATTAATAAAAAAGAGTTCAAAGTACCATTTGTATGTGGTGCAAGAGATCTCGGCGAGGCACTCCGCCGTATCGCAGAGGGTGCATCTATGATCCGTACAAAAGGTGAGCCAGGAACCGGAGATGTTGTACAGGCAGTACGTCATATGAGAGCCATGAATGCGGAGATCCGCCGCATCCAGAACTTAAGAGCAGACGAATTATTCGAAGCAGCAAAACAGTTACAGGTTCCGGTTGATCTTGTGGAATATGTTCATGAAAATGAAAAGCTTCCGGTCGTAAACTTTGCAGCAGGCGGAGTTGCGACACCGGCAGATGCGGCACTGATGATGCAGCTTGGAGCAGAAGGTGTATTCGTAGGGTCCGGAATCTTCAAATCTGGTAATCCTGCAAAGAGAGCGGCTTCTATTGTGAAAGCAGTTACGAACTACACAGATGCCAAACTGATTGCTGAACTTTCAACAGATCTTGGCGAAGCAATGGTAGGAATCAATGAACAGGAAATTGAATTATTAATGGCAGAAAGAGGAAAGTAAAATGACAATTGCAATCTTGGCAATGCAGGGAGCATTCTTAGAACATGGACAGATGCTGGATCGCCTGGGCGTGGAACATTTTGAAATCCGGAAAAAAGAAGATCTGGATCGTTCTTTTGACGGACTGATCCTTCCGGGCGGGGAAAGCACCGTTATGAGAAAGCTTCTGATCGAGCTGGATATTTACGATATATTAAAAGAGAAGATTGAAGACGGACTTCCGGTATTCGGAACCTGTGCCGGATTGATTCTTTTGGCAGATCAGGTAGAAGATGGTGTTCCATGTTTCGGTACAATGAACATTTTGGCAAAGCGGAATGCATATGGAAAACAGCTTGGAAGTTTTTACGCAGAAGATGAGATGAAAGGACTTGGAAAGATTCCAATGACATTCATCCGTGCGCCATATATTGCTGATGTCTATGGAAATGCAGAGACACTGGCCGTAGTAGATGGAAAAGTGGTAGCGGCCAGACAGGAAAATCAGCTTGCGACAGCATTTCATCCAGAGCTGAATGATGACACAAGTGTACATGAATATTTTGTGCAAATGATAAAAGAAAGTAAGACACAGTGATTGTCTGTTCCGGGGTTCTCTGTATATTCTATTGACATTCAAGTAACTTGAAGGCTTACAATCCCATTAAGAAAATAACAAGGGGGATTGGAATATGCAGAGAATAAAAGATCTACGGGCGGAAAAGAAACAAAATAATTTATTCCAGACAGTCATCTGGAAAAACATGCTGTATAACAGAAAAGAAACAATATTGTTAATTATCTGTGAGATGCTGATAGTTGCAATTGCATATTCCGGAAGTATGTGCTATCAGATCCTTTCGGCGAAGCATTCCAGTGAGGTATTGTTTCTACAGGAGGATGGAATCAGCCGTCAATTTGTCTATGCGGGAATGTTGTTATTATTTTGTGCTATCGTTCTGATCATTACGGTAATGGTTTCTTATCTTGGAAAACGTATTCCACAGTATATGCTATTAAAAAAAATGGGAATATCAATGTCAGATACCAGGAAGATGATCTGGACAGAAGCAGGTATCTGCTATGTGGCTGCAACGTTCATAGGTTTCTTTGTTGGAAAAGGGATGTTCCTGATATTCCGGAAATTTATTACAAATACGGTCGGTATAGAAGGGAAGGCCGGCAGTTATTCAAAGCTTACGTTTCCGGTGATCTGTCTGTTTTCTCTTGGAATTTACGGACTGAGTTTTCTGCTTATGAAAGAACTGGAAGCAGATTTTAGAATCATAACCAGTACACAGGAAAGTGTAAGAAAAGAAAAGCTGACCGGAAAGTTTACGGGTGGAAAACTGGTAATAGGAATCTGTTGCTGTAGTTATGCCGTAGTACAATATGGAAAAATTTATAATTATGAAAGTGTATATTTGCTTGGTCTGTTCTTTGCCGGAACATATCTGATATTGCGAAGTGGTATGGCATTGATATTAAGTTATATACGGAACAAGCAGGAAAGAAACTACTACCGTCATCTGCTGCAACGCAATAAATTGTATTACCGGTCTAAAACGGTTGTAAGATATGGAGTCTTGTTTTTTATACTGAATTTTCTGGTTTGTTTTTATTTTGGATTCCAGGTAATCAGTACGGCTACCGCAGAGCCGGTCTCATCATTATATCCATATGACTTTATGTGTATTGCAGATGATAAGGATGAAAAGCTTTTAAAGAATTTGAAAGAAACATATAAGTCAGATATCCATATTGAGGAATATCCGATGGTGCGTGTTGCAACGGCAGATAAAACAGAACGTGTCGAAAGGGGAGCGGAACAACGGATTCAGGGACAGGAGATTGGAATTTCAGAGACGACATATCACAGGTTAAAAAAAGCAATCTATAAAGAGGATAAAGCCAAAAAGATGGATCTGGACGCAGAAGGGAAAAAGGTTTACCTGGTGCACCAGCAGGATCGCTCCGTAAAAGCACAGCCGATGGACTGGTTTTATGGGAAATCCCGGCCAAATATTCACATAGGTGTACCAGCCGCAGAGTATGACTGGAGAGATAAGAAAAATACTTATATAGAAAGAGTGGTAACGGGAGAAGAAATAGGGAGTCTGACCGGATGCTATAGTACAGAAAAAAGTGAGAACATCGTTGTATTTTCGGATAAATACTTTGAAAAGGCAGAAAAAGAATGGAAAAAAACAGATGCAATCTGGGGAATTCCAGTCGAAGATGCAAAGAGCTATTACGGAGAAGCAACGATAATTCAAGGACCGATAAAACTGGTGTTGATATCTGTAAAATCAGGAATAAATAATAGAAATAAGATGCTGGAACGGATAGACCAGTTGCTGGAAAAGAAAGAAGAGGCACACCAATATATAGGAAACTATGATTCTACCGTAAGATTTCATTATGATTCGGAGAGTGCAAAAGCAGATATCATATCAGAAAGGGCCGTAAAAATTCTGATCAACAGTTATCTGATGATTATGGTCATAATCGTAGATATGATCATTTTCTATACGATGTGTCAGATGGAATTAAAGGAAATTATTTTACGAGAAAGATTTCTTAAAAACCTGGGGATGAGTGGAAAAGAAAGAAGAAAGGTTTATCGGAAAGAGATTTGGTTCTATTATGTTTCCCCGACATGTATCATGCTTGCAGCAATGGTATTATTCCTTAGAGCTGTTTTGAGAGCAAGGATGTTTCCAGAGACCATAGCAGAAATGTGTATACGAATGGAAGGGGTGTTAACAGCTGGTGTACTTCTCTTAAGAATGTTGTATGTTGTGGCAGTATATCAGGTATTTTCCAGAAAGGCAGGGATGAGAGATGAAAGATAATGTATTATTAAGAACGGAAAATATGTCCCGGAAATATGTGATTTCGGATCGGCGGGAGACAGAAATTGAAGTACTAAAAGACATCAATCTGGAAATCAGAGAACAGGAATTTATCTCTATAATGGGAAAATCCGGATCCGGTAAGACGACATTGTTAAAGTTACTTGGACTGATCGACCGTCCGACATCAGGAAAATTGTATTTTAAAGGAGTCGACAGCGAAGAACTAAGAGGAGACCGTCTTGCGAGGATCAGACGTCAGGACATGGGATTCGTATACCAGGATTATTATCTGCTGGATTCATTGTCTGTGTTTGAAAATATTATGCTTCCGATGATCCTTGATCATAAAGATGATAAAGTATGTAAAGAAGAAGCGGAAAAACTGGCGGTTTCTTTTCAAATCCAAAATCTTCTGGGAAAATATCCATATGAATTATCCGGAGGAGAGAAACAGAGAACGGCTATCTGCAGAGCACTGGTAAATCAGCCGGATGTGATCTTTGCAGATGAGCCGACCGGAAACCTCGATTCCCGGTCAACAGAGATTGTAATGGATGTATTCAGCACGATCCATTCTAAAATGCACAAGACGATCATCATGGTTACACATGATATCAGTGTGGCGGAATATTCGGAAAGAATCCTTTATATAGAAGACGGTAAGATCACAGAAGACAGATAATACCGGTTTCTATTAGGACAGTTATCCTGCAAAATGGAATCGATAATCTCGGAAGGTTCCATTTTTTCCATATCATAAACATGATCCGGAGTCAGAGAAATATGATGTTTGTCTAAGGTGTCTGTAAATCCCTGGTAACGTTTGGTGATAACACCTCCGATCGTTGTAAAAGGGCCGACAAATCCCAGTGTTTTGTGTCCCTTTAAAAAAAATAGTCTGCTGCGAGCTGTCCTCCTTTATAATCATCAATACCAATATTAATAAGCTGGCGTACATTACTGTAGCTGTCGATGAAGATCAAAGGGATCCGGTTGCTGTTTTGAATCTGTTGAACTTCTTCGTCAAACAGTCCAAGAAAAATGGCACCTTCTGCATTCCAGGAACGGAGACGGAAGGTAATGATCTGGGAGGATCTGGCTGCCAGACTTCTGGCTGATGAATTTGGAATATATCCCATTTCATCGGCGAGTGTACGGATCCTTTCAGCTGTCTTTTCTGACACTTTTCCTTCTTTTCCATTCATAACACGTGAGACGGTCATCATACTGACTCCGGCACGTTCTGCAATATCTTTTAATGTAACCATAATCATTCTCCTAATAGGGTTAGCGTTAATCTCAAAATTATAAATCTATCTATAGTGGAAAAACGGATACAAAACTACGATTGCTTCCGGAATCCTGGAAACATTCATCAGATCATTGCAAAAGGACCGGATGAAGAAGCATGGCTGCTTCCACATCGAAGAGAGAAACTTTCAGAAAATAAAATATAAGAGATTAGAAAAATAAAAAAGCTGTCAGGTTATGAAGGTATGCTAACCAGACAGCTTTTTGTGATATAAAAGTGTACACGGGAAGATACCGGGATGTATAATATTTACTAGTATTAAAATTTCGGAACATCCAGTTTTGGAATGATTTAATAATCGGAGGAGTGAAATATATGTATGAGCAGGATTATATAATAAGAATGAATAATGAAGTTATAAGAACAATGGTGAAGTTATTATTAAACAAGGATACAGGTGTACCTGTAGATATTTCAGATGGAGCAATTAAAGGTGAAAATAAAAAAATGTTAGATGCTGCGAACGGACAAAGCGGTATAGACAATATTAAGAAGATGGAAGAGGAAATACTAACACTTGTAGATGCGAATAAAGAAGGAGCTTTAGAAAAAGCGCTTGTATTTTATGGATATCTAAATGAATTGACGGAAGATGAATTATTGTCCGGGAATTATAGTCACGAAAAAATAAAAAAAGGACTGAAGATGATTGCAGAGCGTTATGGAATATTAAATGTTATTGATTTGATATACAGATAAAGCTTTTATAGAAGTAAAAGTAGAATGGTTGTTGAATATTGTAAGGATAATTTTTAGTTGCTTTTGGGGGACTTGAAAAATATAAATATATTGATTTATAATATAGATATTGTTCACATGTTGTCCAAACAGTAAGATAATATAGTCTGCAGAAATATAAACTTAGAAAATTAAGAGGTAAATATGCAACAGATAATCTACAATGGAATAACGATTATATGCGCAGTATATTTGGCATTTGTTTATGTGGCTTACTTAAATATCACATTAGATAAAAGCAATAAAAAGAGAAAACCATTATGGCTGTGTGGAATCATATTGGCTGTTATTTATTACTTTAGTAGTTGGGGAGTTATTTCAGCATTTAAATTATTATACATGCCATTTGTTTATTTCATATTGTGTAATATTTTTTTTAATGGAACGAAAAAGACTATGATAGTAGCCAGTTTATTTTTTTATATATTGAATTATGGATTGCAACTGGCTCTGGCTATGTTAATGTTAATGAAAGAAATTCCTGAAAATATCATGGATTATGTTAGTGTCGGTATTATGATACTCAGATGTGTTTTGCTGACATGTATTATAATCCTGTTAAAAAGATATATATCAAAGCATGTAGAAGTATTAGATAAAATCTTTTCCAGAATTATCGGATGGATGACTTTGATATGGTTTGTATATATGGGGATAATTGCTGGAATTACGCTTTATGTATCCGGAAGATCAGGCTTTTCAATGAAAGAAGCAATGCTGGGAAGTATCATTCTGTGTTTGCTGATATTACTGGTTATGCTTGCATTTCTGGCTTTTGTAAAGGTTGAAGAATACACAGGGCGGATAAGAATGCAGGAAAGAGAAATGCAAAAAGCTATCTATTCGACGGATTATTATCGGAAACTTGAAAAAGTCAATGATGAAAACCGGAAATACATCCATAATATAGAACATTACATGAAAGCGATAGCCGGACTTGTGAATGAGAATAACAATCGCGAAGTTATCAATATTATAGAAGAAATGGAAAAGCAGGCATTGTATGTTACTAAGGAAATTTTTTGCACGGATAAAATAGTAAACGGTGTAGTAAGCGAAAAGAATGGAGAAGCTAAAAATAAAAATATAGAGTTCAGAGTTAATATAGAGCCAACCGCAGATCTGACTTTTTTGGATGATATCGACAAAATTGGAATTCTCGGTAACCTTTTAGATAATGCGATGGAGGCGGCTGGAAAATGCAGAGATAATAAGAGTGTTGCATTAGATATATATACCTCGAATAACAATCATTTTATCGTATTGAATATTCAAAATACAAGCGAAACAGCACCGCTGAAAAAGGGAACAAGGTTTCTTTCAACCAAAAAAAATCAGGAAAATCATGGAATCGGACTGGAATATGTAAAAAATGTTGTTGCGAAATACCAGGGATTCCTGAATATCAAATATGAAGATGGCGTCTATTATGTAAGAGTTATTATTCCCAAATACAAGAGATAAAAGGAGCAGACAGTGTATAAAATAGCAATTTGTGATGATAATTTGTTCTTTATAAAACAATTAAGAACTATGTTGAAGGAGAAAATCAGATCAGACGACCAGATTGAAATTTATGAATACCATTCTGGGGAACAGTTATTAATGGAAATGGATCATTTCTTCGATGTAATTTTTATGGATGTTGTTCTGCCGAAAAGAGACGGGATGTCAATTGCAGAAGAATTATATAGAATGAATCCATTAATTCTGTTGATTTATTGTTCCGGTACCATACTGCCGACAACGGAGGCATTTCAGGTACAGCCATATAGATATTTGCTAAAGCAGGAAATGAACCAATCCTGGGATCGGAATATAGATGATATATTGCATGAAATGAAATTACGGAATCAAAAAATATTGAAAGTTACATGCGAAAAAGAAGAAAGATGGATTCATAGTGACAATTTGTTATATGTAATGACAGAAGGAAAACATTCAAAAATAACATTTTATGAGAATGAGGAAAAGCAACGGAAAATAAAAACAATTACGGTTAGAGAAAATATCAGGGAAATTGAAGAAAAAATGGATCAGGAAACTTGCTATAGAGTACATAGAAGTGTGATCGTTCAATTTAACTACATTGTTCAGATAAAAAATAATATAATTACAATGGAAGATGGTCAGAAAATACAGATTTCCAGAATGAAAGCAAAGAAATTTCATGAGAAATTTTCTGATTATATGGGTGTGAAATATAGAAGAGAAAAATAAAGGATAAGTAAAAAAGAAACAGTTGCAAGCAGCTGTTTCAGACTGTAGACAAAACGCTTTTGGTCAGCACTCCAGAAGCGTTTTTCTTGTTTTCGGTTCAAAAAGTGTGTACTTGATCAATAATAAACACTTTTGGGCTCCCCTTTTTCCCTTCCTGGCTATCATCTTTGCCAGTTTTTTCAGATTCATGCAGGCAAACGTAAGCCCGACTTTCATTTCCATCCGTGCTTTTACATGGGTGGCATCCACGAAGACCTCGGAAGGATCGATCAGTCTGTATTTATAGCATTCCTGCAGGATACGGGAAAAGATCTGTTCAAAAAGATCAGTATCCTTAAAGCGTCTGGTATAATTCTTTCCAAACGTAGAGAAATGGGGAACCTTGTCCATCATTTCCAGACCGAGGAACCATCGGTATGCGACATTGACTTCGATTTCTTTTACTGTCTTGCGCATGCTTCGGATGCCGTACAGATACTGGATGAATGGAATTTTAATGAGCATGACCGGATCCATACTGGGGCGACCATTGTCTGCACTGTATTTATCGATCACAAGTTCATAGATAAAACTCCAGTCGATTGCCTGGTCAATCAGGCGCAGCAGATGCTCCTGCGGAACAAGGTCATCCATGCAGAACATCTGAATCTGTTCTCTTTTCTTATCTGCATTCTGTGTCATCATAGGAAACACCGCCTTTATTTTGATACTTTCGTTATACCAAAAAAGTAGTGAAAAGTCCCGTAAATACGGCATTTTCACTACTTCTTATATGCTTGTAAGTACATAATTTTTGCAGTCATGACACAAGAAAAGCTCCCTCACAGGAAGGAGCTTTGTCTACAGTCTGAAACAGTTGCAAGCAGCTGTTTCTTTTTTTGAGCGGAATTAAAAAGTTACATACATTTTATGTCCACATTGGCGAACGTAAATGGCACAGCCATGTGGTTTCTTCTTAGAATTTACAGGTGTTACTAACCATTTCATTTGTATCACTTCCTTTCGCAATAAAGAATAATACAGTAAGACTTGAAAATGCATGAAACAGATTTAATGGTAAAGATTTAAACGAAATTAGTATGATGAAAGAAAATAAGTGATACAAACGAATAAAATTGTCTATTTATAGTACGTTTAAGAAAATAAAAGAGTTTTTAGGATATTTGTAATGATAATAAAAGAAATGATTGGAATAGGAGGCATTTATTAGAATGAGATTATCAAAATTTAATGAAATAATAAAATGCGGAGATGAATATTTATTATACAATTTATATAGTGGCGCAATTCTGGTTTTAGATGAACATTATAAGGAAAGATATGAGCAGATAAAAAAAGAGAAAAAAGATATAGATAAAGAATTGTTAAGCAATTTGCAAAAAGGAAAAATGTTGACTGATGATAGAAATGAAGTGAGAAAGATTATGGAAGAAAGTGATTTTATCAGAAAAGAAAATAAAACACTAAATCTTACAATTGCTCCAACAATGAAATGTAATTTTAGATGCCCCTATTGTTATGAAAAGGGGGTTGAATATAGAACAATGGATCAACAAGTGATCAATGGAACTATTGATTTCATACAGAGAATGAAGGAAAAATCTGAGAAATTAGAAGTTACATGGTATGGTGGGGAACCATTATTAGCAATGGATATTATAGAAAGAATAAGCGAAAAAGCAATAAAAATTTTCGGAAAAGAAAATTACAATGCAAATATGGTTACTAATGGATATTTATTGACAGAAGAAATTGCAGAGAAATTAGAAAAGTTGCAGATAGGACGGTTGCAGATTACTTTAGATGGAGAACCGGGAATTCATAATAAACGGCGAAAGCTTGCAAAAGATGAAAATACCTTTGAAGTTATAATAAAAAATATTAAAAATATTATAGAATCTGATCGAAATTTTCAATTTATAATAAGAATAAATGTAGATAATGACAATGCAAAATCCATTGGAAAAATTCTCGATTATTTTGATGAATTAGGATTGAAAGGAAAACTGGATGTATATTTAGCACCGGTAAGAACAATGAATGGGAAATGTAATAATGAAAAGTGTTTTGCAGAAAAAGAATTTGCAGATACAGAGATAAATTTTATAAAAATTGGCTTGGAAAAAGGATATGATTTTTTAGAATTGCCAGAATGTAATCTGGGGATATGTGGAGCAGTTTCACAGAATTGTTATGTGATAAATGCAAAAGGAAATATATTTAAATGTTTAAATGACATTGCAAAAGATGAATGCAAAATAGGAGATGTTTTACATCCTTTGGATTGTGAAAATGAAAAATTTGTAGAATGGATAAGTTATGAAATTCCGGATGAATGTAAAGAATGTAAAATACTTCCAATATGTATGGGAGGGTGTCCGGTATTACGGAGAAAAGAAAAAAAGGCATGTCCGGCTGTAAAGTATAATTATCAGAAGTTATTACAACTGGTAAATGAATGGAGTAAAAAGGAATATGAAAAGTAATGAAATAAAACAATATACACCGCTTTTGATTGAATTATTAAAAAGAGATATAAAAGTAAAATATCGAAAATCGGTATTAGGAGTATTGTGGAGCGTATTGAATCCCCTTTTTATGATGATAATATTGTCAGTTGTTTTTTCAACTCTCTTCAAAAATAATGTTGAAAATTACCCGACATATATTTTCAGTGGGCAGTTAATTTATAATTTTTTCTCTGAGGCAACAACATCGTCAATGTCTGCGATTGTGGATAATGCGTCGTTGATTAAGAAAATATATGTGCCGAAATATCTGTTTGTTCTTGCGAGGATATGTTCAAGTATGATTAATCTTATGGCGACGCTAAGTGCTTTGTTTTGCGTTATGCTGGTTTTAAGAATTGATCTGAGCTATAGACTTTACGAAGGAGTTGTAGCATTGATTTTATTAACATTATTTTCAACGGGAGTGGGACTGATATTATCAGCTATCGCAGTTAAGTTTAGAGATATGATGCATTTGTATTCCGTTTTTTTGACTGCGCTTATGTATTTGTGTCCGATTATTTATACCATGTCCTTTTTACCGGAACGGGTTCAAAAGATTGTTATGTTGAATCCTCTGACACACTTTTTAATTATTTTCCGTGAATGTGTATTGTATGAAGAAAATATTTCGATAAAAATTCTTGGAGTTGGTGTGTTGGAAACATTTATTATGCTGGGAATAGGAATTTATGTTTTTGGAAAGAGACAGGATAAATTTATTATGGATATATAGCAAATAAGCAGGAGTGAACATGAAAGAGACGATTGTTGAAGTAAAAGATGTATCAATAAAATTCAATATGTCATCCGAAAAATATGACAGTTTCAAAGAATATATTATAAAGATGATAAAGCAGCAAATTACTTATCATTCCTTCTGGGCATTGAAGAATGTCAATTTTGAAGTGAAAAAGGGTGATACGCTAGGACTTATAGGACTGAATGGAAGTGGGAAAAGCACGATATTGAAGATCATTGCAGGGATACTGAGGCCGACGCAGGGAACAGTAAAAGTCAAAGGAAAGATTGCGCCGTTAATTGAACTTGGAGCAGGGTTTGATGGGGATCTGACAGGGGAAGAAAATGTTTATTTGAACGGAGCACTACTTGGGTATTCTCAAAGTGAGATGAAGAAAAACTATAGAGATATCGTTGAATTTTCAGAATTAGAAAATTTTATGAATGTTCCAGTAAAAAATTATTCTTCGGGTATGTTATCAAGATTAGCATTTGCTATCGCAACAATTGGAATACCAGATATTTTGATTGTAGATGAGGTACTGTCTGTTGGGGATTTTAGATTCCAAAAAAAATGTGAAGATCGAATAAAGAAAATGCAGGAAAGTGGGACAACGGTTTTATTTGTGTCACACAGTATTGAACAGGTGAAGAAAATCTGTAATAAAATTGTGTGGTTGGATCATGGAAAAGTGAGAATGTATGGAAATACAAGGGAAGTATGTGAAGAATATGAGAAAATATAAAGGAACTATTATCGTGCTTATTGTGTGTATGATATTTGCATATTTATATGCGCATGTTGACAAGAAGGAATACTTTTACAATAGAACAGTAGATGTGGGAAAATATGCAAATACTGGCGTTATATGTGAAAAAAAACTTACTCAGGATGTATATTCTACTGAAAAATCGTTGGATGGAATACAGGTTAAAACACAGAATGTCGGAGACTGCACTAATATAAAAATAAAAATTACAATATTAGACAAAAAGACAAAGCAAAATCTGAGACAAAAGGAAATTTCGGTAAGTGATTTTGAAAACGATAAATTTGCAACGATAAAGTTCAAAAAAATAACAAATTGTAAAAATAGAATGTTGCAGTTGCTTATAGAAGAAATTGGTGCAGATTATGGAAATGGAGTGACCTTTTATCAGGAAAATGGAAATTTGATTGGAAGATTGATTTCTAGAAAAATAGATATGGAAACAATGATAGTAAGCTTTTCATTGTGTTTGTATCTGTATCTTTTCTTTAAATGGTTATATGGAATGTTTAAGTAATAAAGTAAAGGAAAAATAATGATAAAATGGACGTATAAGCAGATAAAATTATTTAGATGGAAATATATTTTTTATATAGGATGTATTATTGTATACACTTTGATTAGTTTGTTAACTCCGATTATTGGAAAATATATTATAGATATACTAATTCCAAATAAACAATTGAAAATGTTAGTAGGAATTTCATGTGTGTGGCTTGTAGTAGAATGTTTTAGGAACAGTATAAATATAATATCTGAAAATATTTACAATTTCTTGAAAATTAATTGTTCATATAGTATACAACAAAAAATAATAGAAACAATGCAGCATACTCCGTGGAGCTTTCTGGTAAAACAAGACATGTTATATTTAAGTACAAGGATATATAATGATAGTAATATAGTTACTGAATTTGTATTAGGATTAACTGGAAATATATTATCAAAACTATTAATGACAATAGTTGCTATAGGAATATTGATTTACATCGCTGGTGGATTGGGAATATTTCTTTTGGCAGTTATAATTATATATGTATATGTACGATACTTGTATCAGAAAAAATTATATAATGTAATTCAGAAAGATAGAGAAAATCAGGATACATTTTTAGCTGAATTTTTGGCCCAATTTCTAAACATGAAATTTGTTCAACAGTATGAAATAGCCAAAGAACTAATAAGAAAATTGAATGAAAAATTTCAGAAATACGAGAAGAATAGTATTGATGTGCAAAAAACATATTCGGTATTTGATGGTATTGATGAAATGATATCGTCAATAGGAAGAGTTATTATTTATTTGTTTGGTGGATATTGTATTGTAATGCATAAGATTACGATTGGAGAATTTGTTATAGTTATTGATTATTTCCAAATGATTTTGGGGAGTATCCAAGAGTTTACAGAGTTGGATAAAAAATATAAAGAAAGCAAAGTATCATATGCGAGAATAAAAGAATTATTGAATAAAAAGGAACAAGAAAACGGAATACAATATTGTCATAAAGTGAATAGCATTGCTTGTGATAGAGTGTTTTATAAAGTTAATAATCAAATGATTATTCAGAATTTCTCGTACAAATTTAAAAGGGGAAATATATATTGTATTTGGGGAGAAAATGGATCTGGTAAAACAACATTGCTGGATATATTATTAGGATTATACAATGATAAAATAGATGGCAAGATTAAATACAATGATATAGATATCAAATATTTGGATATGAGAAAAATGCGAAGAGAACAAATTTCTTTTGTGGAACAGGAACCATATTTGATTCAAGGAAGTATAGAAAATAATGTTTTTTTGACAGAGCATTATAGTAGAAGAAGCTTGAAAAGTGTTATAGAAAAATTGAAGTTTGATTCTATAGATACAATGATGAAGGAAGAAAGAAAAATCATTGATGGTAAAAGTGAATTTTCAGGTGGAGAAAGACAAAAAATTGCATTGGTACGTTTGTTTATTAAAACTGCAGATATTCTTTTGTTAGACGAGCCTACGTCAGCGTTAGATGTTATGAGTAAAGAAAGGGTTATGGACTATTTGCAAGATATTAAACAAGATAAAATTATCATAATTATTAGCCACGATTGGGAAATTGCGGAGTTATGTGATAAAGTGGTAAAAATATAAGGTTGATTATGCAGTGAAGGGGAACATAGAGTGATAAAAATAGGAATTTGTGATGATGATAAAAACTTCCGGACATTGCTTGCAGAAGCTATCCGAAGAGAAGATAGTGAAAGCTTTATATATGAGTATTCGACAGGTGAAACATTAATACAGGATGAAGAAAATGATCTGGATTTACTTTTTTTAGATATTCAGTTACCGGGAATTTCCGGGAATAAAGCATCTGAAATAATGAAGAAGAAAAATAAAGATTTAATTCTTGTATTTGTAAGTGGCATATACCTGCCTACACCAGAAAGCTTCTGTGTGCAGCCATACAGATATTTATTAAAACAAAGTAATCCGTCAGAAATTCAAAGAGAACTTGGAACAATACTAACATATACAAAAGAACATAAAGGGAAAAAATACTTTATTGCGGAAGATGATGGTATGTATCAGAAAATAGATATAGATGAAATCCTGTATTTTTCAATTATCAGACGAGGATGTGAAATACATATATTGCAGAAGGGTACCGGCAAAATATTAAGAACAAGAAAAAGAATCCAGGAAATAGAAGAAGAATTAAGAAGAGAATATTTTTGCAGAATCCATAAAAGTTTTCTTGTAAACCCAAGGTATATTACAGAAGTGAAAAAGTCAGAAATCAAGATGGATAATAATGAAATCTTGTCTGTATCAAAGGCAAGGAGAAAAACATTTGAAGATATGTTTGCCGAATATCTGAGTTACAGGAAGTAGAGAGTGTGTGATAAAACTTCAAAACATACTTGACAAATATGACATAGCGGTAATATAATAAAACCAATCCATAAAACCTATCGAAATAATAGGAAATATAAGGATTGGCTTTATTTAGTTTAAAGAACGGAAGGGAGCGTGCAGGATAATGACAAAAGAAAAGCGAATGTGGGGACGAATGCGATGTTGTTGCGCTTGCGCGCATGTAAAATAAAAATATAAAAAACATACTAAACATAGTTGACAAATAGGAATTAAGGTAGTATAGTAAATTCATTAAGAAAACATACCAAAAAAGTAGGAAAGGTAGGAAGCAAAATGTCAAAGATTTATAAAGGAACATTAGGACTGATCGGAAATACACCACTGGTGGAAGTAGTAAACATAGAAAAAGAACTTGGTCTGGAAGCAACACTTCTTGTAAAGCTTGAGTACCTCAACCCGGCAGGAAGCGTCAAAGACAGAATTGCAAAAGCAATGATCGAAGATGCGGAAGAAAAAGGAATCTTAAAAGAAGGTTCTGTGATCATTGAACCAACATCCGGTAATACAGGAATCGGTCTTGCATCTATTGCAGCAGCAAAAGGATACAGGATCATTCTTACGATGCCGGAGACGATGAGTGTGGAAAGAAGAAACATCCTGAAAGCTTACGGTGCAGAGATCGTACTTACCGAAGGAGCAAAAGGAATGAAGGGAGCCATCGCAAAGGCAGATGAGCTTGCAAAAGAGATTCCGAATAGCTTCGTTCCGGGACAATTTGTAAACCCTGCTAACCCGGCAGCACACAAGAAGACAACAGGTCCTGAGATCTGGAACGATACAGACGGAGCAGTCGATATCGTGATCGCAGGTGTCGGAACAGGCGGAACACTTTCCGGAATCGGTGCTTACTTAAAAGAGCAGAAACCGGAAGTTCAGATCGTAGCATTGGAGCCGGCTTCTTCACCGGTACTTTCAGAAGGAAAAGCAGGCCCGCATAAGATTCAGGGAATCGGAGCCGGATTCGTTCCGGATACATTAGATACCAAGATCTATGACGAAATCTACAAAGCAGAAGCAGACGAAGCATTTGAGACAGCAAAACTTCTTGCTAAGAAAGAAGGAGTTCTGGTAGGTATTTCATCAGGAGCTGCACTTGCAGGAGCTATCGCACTTGCAAAACGTCCGGAGAACAAAGGTAAGACGATCGTAGCATTACTTCCGGATTCAGGTGACAGATATTATTCAACACCATTATTTACAGAATAAAAAGATATAGAATCCGAAACAGAACGGACAGTATCAACAAATAACGATAAAATTATGAAGAAAAAGGAGATCAACCCAATGAGCGAAAAAATCACAAGAGAGAATAGAGAGTTAAAATTTGAAACATTACAGTTACACGTAGGACAGGAAAGTCCGGATCCGGTTACAGACGCAAGAGCAGTGCCGATCTATCAGACATCTTCTTATGTATTCCGCAACAGTGATCATGCAGCAGCACGTTTTGGACTGGCAGATGCAGGTAACATTTACGGACGTCTTACAAACCCTACAGAAGACATTTTCGAAAAACGTATTGCAGCACTGGAGGGCGGAGTTGCAGCACTGGCAGTAGCATCCGGAGCAGCAGCAGTAACATACACGATCGAGAATCTCGCACAGAACGGAGATCATATCGTAGCAGCTAAGAATATTTACGGTGGATCATTTAACCTGTTAGAGCACACACTTCCACAGTACGGAATTACAACCACATTCGTTGACATCTTTGATTATGATGCAGTAGAAGCAGCAATCCAGGACAACACGAAAGCACTCTATATCGAGACACTTGGAAATCCAAACTCAGACGTTGTAGATATTGAGAAGATTGCAAATATCGCACATGCGCATAAGATTCCGCTCGTTGTAGATAATACATTTGCAACACCTTACCTTGTAAGACCGATCGAGTACGGTGCAGACATTGTTATCCATTCAGCAACAAAATTCATCGGTGGACACGGAACAACAATCGGCGGCGTCATCGTTGACAGCGGTAAATTCGACTGGGAAGCATCAGGAAAATTCGCTTCTCTTACAGAGCCAAACCCGAGCTACCATGGAATCAGCTTCACAAAAGCAGTAGGACCTGCAGCATTTGTTACAAAGATCCGTGCGATCCTTTTAAGAGATACAGGAGCAACCATTTCTCCGATCCATTCATTTATCTTCTTACAGGGACTCGAGACATTATCATTACGTGTAGAGCGTCATGTTGAGAATGCACTGAAAGTAGTAGATTACCTGAACAACCATCCACTGGTAGAGAAGGTTAACCATCCGGCTGTATCTGATAATCCGGAGCAGCAGGCATTATATAAGAAATATTTCCCAAATGGCGGAGGATCTATCTTCACATTTGAGATCAAAGGTGACGCACAGAAAGCAAAAGATTTCATCGATAATCTGGAACTCTTCTCACTGCTTGCTAACGTTGCAGATGTAAAATCTCTGGTTATCCATCCGGCAACAACAACACACAGCCAGTGCACAGAAGAAGAATTACTGGATCAGGGAATCAAGCCTAATACAATCCGTCTGTCAATCGGAACAGAGCATATTGATGACATTATCCAGGATCTGGATGAGGCATTCAAAGCCGTAGAATAAGAAATAATGAAGGAGTGTGGAGATATATATGAAACTTTCAATGAAAAGCAGATATGGTCTGAGAGCGTTGATCGACCTGGCCATCAATTCAAAAACTGAACAGGTGGCGCTCAATAGCATTGCAGAGCGGAACAAGATATCTCCACAGTATCTGGAACAGGTATTTGCAAGTCTTAGAAAAGCAGGAATCGTAAAGAGTATAAAAGGCTCCCAGGGCGGCTATTTCTTAAGCCGTCCGCCACAGGAGATTACCGTTTCTTCTATTATAGAAGCTTTGGAAGGTGACTACCGCATCGAAGATGAGGAACTTCCGAAAGAAGGAAAATATACCGGGAGTGTCAAAGCAATCCAGAAACTGGTGATCGACAGGGTAAATGACAGCGTGACAGAGATCCTCCGGTCAGTAACCTTGCATGATCTGGAGAAAGAGTATCAGGAATACATTGATTATGGACAGGATATGTATTATATATAACATCAGTTCACACAAGCGTTGAAAGACTTGCAATTTGTGCTTGCACAAGGATTGCAGGTCTTTCTAACGCTTGGAGGGAGCGCCCGTCCGGAGAAAACAACAAAACATACTGTATTAGCGGGAAACCACTGGTACAGTATTCTTTTTTGTGGTAAACTTTTCTAGCGTATATTTGAAAGATAAATGTTTTTAAAACACATTTCAGTTCCTTGACAGACAGGGAAAAACGTCATATAATACCAGATAAATAACAAAACCTATCTGGTTAATAGGAATAGATGCTGCATGAACAGTAATCCACAAAGAGAGGTTAAAAGATATGAAGACAATCACGATAGAAGAGTTATTACAATTAGATCAGGATACAATCACAGTGCTGGACGTCCGTCCTGCAGATGCATATACCAGAGGCTCTGTACCGGGAGCGGTCAGCATCCCGCTTGCAGAAGTAGAAGAACGTATGGAAGAACTTCCGAAAGAAAAGTCGGTGTATGTATTATGCCATACCGGTGAATGGAGTGTCGATGCTGTTTATGAACTGGAAGCAGCCGGATATGATGCGGTGAATATTGAAGGCGGATATCGTTCCTTTTTAAGAAAGAAACTAAGTGAGTTCGTACAGGATGAAAATACTACCGGAGAGAAGCAGAAAGAGATTGAACGCAGTATCATCAAGAAATTCCGCAAGGGAATCTGGAGAAAGTTCACGAAAGGAATCAGAGAATACGATCTGATCCAGGACGGAGATAAGATTGCAGTCTGTATTTCCGGTGGAAAAGATTCCATGCTGATGGCAAAGCTGTTTCAGGAACTGTTAAAACATGGAAAAGCGAATTTTGAATTAGTATTTCTGGTAATGAATCCGGGATACAATGAAGATAACTGGAAGATCATTCAGGATAACGCCAAAGTACTTGGAATTCCGCTTACGGTATTTGAGACACAGATATTTGATACGGTAGCAGATATTGACAAGAATCCATGTTACCTTTGCGCGAGAATGAGAAGAGGCTATCTATACTCTCACGCAAAAGAACTGGGATGTAATAAGATTGCGCTCGGACATCATTTCGACGATGTGATTGAGACGATCCTTATGGGGATGTTCTACGGCGGAAAGGTGGAGACGATGATGCCGAAGCTCCATAGCCAGAATTTCGAGGGTATGGAGCTGATCAGACCAATGTATCTGATCAAGGAAGATGACATTATAGCATGGAGGGATTACAATCAGCTCAACTTCATTCAGTGCGCATGCAGATTCACAGAGAACTGTGTATCCTGTGGCGGCGGAAGAGGTTCCAAACGTGACGAGATGAAGGAGCTGATCAAGGAATTCAGAAAACAGGGAGATACCATAGAAAAGAACATTTTCCGAAGTGTTCATAATGTCAACTTAAGAACCATTATCGGATACCACAAAGACGACATGGAATATAATTTCCTTGATGATTACAATGAAAGAGGTAAATAAATAATGAATTACGGATTTGAGACACGATGTATACATGGAAACGGAACAGATGAAAAGACACATTCTTACGGTTCGGTAGCAGTACCGATCTACCAGGCAGCAACATTTGCCCATCCTGGAATCGGCAAGTCTACAGGATATGACTACACAAGAGAGAGTAACCCGACAAGAGCAGAGCTTGAGCATACGATGTCAGCACTGGAAGGTGCAGTAGATACAGTTGCGTGCGCAAATGGTATGGCTGCGGTAGGGCTTTGTCTGGAGTTATTCAACCGTGGAGATCATATTCTCTGCACAGACGACCTGTACGGTGGATCTGTCAGGATATTCGAATCTGTCGGTGAGAAGAGAGGACTGGAATTCTCTTATGTAGATACTGCAGATGCAGATCTCGTAGAAGCAGGTATCAGAGAGAATACAAAAGCACTTTACATTGAGACACCGAGTAACCCGACCATGCGTGTCACAGATCTCAGAAAAATGAAAGAGATTGCAGATAAACATGATCTGAAAATCATCGTTGATAATACCTTCCTTTCACCATTATTCCAGAGACCGATCGAACTCGGGGCGGATCTGGTCATCCACAGCGGAACCAAGTTCCTTGGCGGACATAACGATACACTGGCAGGATTCCTGTGTTCTGCAGATGAAGAGACTGCAAAGAAGATCCGTTATACATATAAGACCGTGGGAAGCTGCCTTGCACCATTTGACAGCTATCTGATCTTACGTGGAATCAAGACGTTATCTGTGAGATTGAAAGCACAGCAGGACAATGCAATGAAGATTGCAAACTGGTTAAAAGGACACGAGAAAGTAAAACAGGTTTACTATGTAGGCTTAAAAGAGCATCCGGGATATGAGGTAAATGCATCACAGGCGAGCGGATTCGGAAGCATGATTTCTTTCAAAGTAGACAGTGAAGCAACAGCAAGAAAGCTTCTGGAAAGTGTAAAACTGATCGCTTATGCAGAAAGTCTCGGAGGCGTAGAGTCACTGATCACTTACCCGATGCTTCAGACACATGGAGATCTGCCGGTAGAAGTGAGAGAGAAACTTGGAATTACAGAAGATTTCTTAAGATTGTCAGTTGGAATTGAAAATGCAGATGATCTAATCGCAGATCTTGAGCAGGCACTTGCGTAGGAGGATGCACAGATGAAGTTCGATTTTGATAAAGTAGTGGACAGACATGGAACAAAATGCCTGAAATATGATTTCGCAAAAGAAAGAGGGAGAAGTGATGATATGCTTCCGCTCTGGGTGGCAGATATGGATTTTCAGACAGCACCGGGAATCCAGAAAAGCTTAAGTGACGCAGTCGCACACGGAATCTACGGATACAGCGAAGGAAAAGATGATTACTTCCAGGCAGCAGCCGGATGGTATGAGAAGCATTTCGGATGGAAAGTAGAAAAAGAATGGCTGATCAAGACACCGGGCGTGGTGTTTGCACTTGCGATGGCAGTGAAGGCTTACACAAAAGAAGGTGATGCAGTTCTTCTGCAGCAGCCGGTTTACTATCCGTTCAGCGAAGTGATCACAGATAACCACAGAAGGCTGATCAATAGTCCGCTTCAGCAGATAGACGGACATTACGAGATTAATTTCGAAGAATTCGAGCAGAAGATTGTCGAAGAAAATGTAAAATTATTCCTGATGTGCAGTCCGCACAATCCGGTCGGACGTGTGTGGAAGGAGTGGGAACTTCGTAAGATAGGAGACATTTGTCTGAAACATAACGTGCTGGTAGTCAGTGATGAGATCCACAGTGATTTTACATATGGAGAGAATATACATCATGTATTTGCATCTTTAGATGAAAAATACGCTGCGATCACTACAACGTGTACCGCACCAAGTAAGACATTTAACATTGCCGGACTTCAGATTTCCAATATATGGATTTCAAATCCGGAACTTCGTGCGAGATTCCGGGCGGAAGTGACAGCAGCCGGTTACAGCCAGGTGAATCTGATGGGACTGGTTGCATGTCAGGCAGCTTATGAGACCGGTGAAGAGTGGTTAAAAGAATTGAAAATTTATCTGGAGGGAAATCTGGATTATGTCCGTACATTTTTAAAAGAGAATCTTCCGGAGATCAAACTGACAGAGCCGGAAGGGACTTATCTTTTATGGTTGGATTTTAAGAGTCTCGGCATGAAAGAAGAGCAGTTAAAAGATCTGGTGGAGAACAAAGCAAAACTCTGGCTTGACAGTGGAGCAATGTTTGGACCGGACGGAGAGGGATTTGAGCGTATAAATATTGCATGCCCACGAGAAATTTTAAAGCAGGCATTGACACAACTGGCTGAATCGGTGCATGATAGGTAAGTGAGAATACGTTAAAGAAGGGAATTTGACCGTACGATGGGCGGGAAGCTGTCATTTTATTTAATGAAAAGACAAGACTTACGGAAGAAGAGACCATTGAATACTTTATTTAGAGGTGAAAGTCGGAAATGAACGAAGAAATCAAAAATGAAATCCAAAAACTGAAAAAGGAAAAAGATGCTGTAATCCTGGCACATTATTATGTAGATGGGGAAGTGCAGGAGATTGCAGACTATGTAGGAGACTCTTATTATCTTGCAGAGATTGCAACCAAAGTTCCGGAGAGCACGATTGTTTTCTGTGGAGTCTCTTTCATGGGAGAAAGTGCGAAGATCCTGAATCCAAAGAAGAGAGTCGTAATGGCAGACGGTCATGCAGACTGTCCGATGGCACACATGGTAGACGTGGATAAGATCAGAGAAGTGAGAAAAGAGTACCCGGATGTATCTGTAGTCTGTTATGTGAACTCGACTGCAGAGATCAAAGCAGAGTCTGATGTCTGTGTAACATCGTCCAATGCGCTGAAAATCGTAAAGAACCTTCCGAATAAAGATATCTTCTTTATCCCGGATGAGAACCTTGGTCGTTTCGTGGCAAGCCAGCTTCCAGAGAAGCACTTTATTTTCAATGATGGATTCTGCCATGTACATAAGAGTATTCACAAAGAAGAACTTCAGAAAGCCAAAGAAGCACATCCGGAAGCACTCGTACTGACTCATCCGGAATGTACAGGAGATATTCTGGAATTATCTGATTTTATCGGAAGTACTTCGCAGATTATCGATTATGCTACAAAATCAGAAAATAACACATTTATCATTTGTACAGAGATGGGAGTATTCTATGAATTGCATCAGAAAAATCCGGAGAAGAAATTCTACTCCGTAGGGCACAGACAGTTCTGTCCGAATATGAAGATGGTGCGTCTGGAAGGTGTGAAGGAAGCACTTGAGACCATGCAGCCGGAGGTAAATCTGGATGAGGAGATGCGCCAGAAAGCGGCACTTCCACTTGAAAAGATGCTGAAATTGGCAGCGCAGTAAGCCAGGGGGACAGGTAAAGTGGCTTTTTTAGTGTCCCGGGTGGCTCAAGTAAAAGAGAGATTTGATTAACAGAAAGACTTCGTGTCTGCCATAGGACTCGAAGTTTTTTTGATACACTCCAGAGCCGACTGGAAGCCAGCGCCAGGAGGGACAGGAAAAAAGCCAATTTACCTGTTCACGTGAGGAGAAAAAGAGCGATATGATAAATGAAAGAATTGAAATCTGGAAAAAAGAAGAATACCATTATCCGGCAGCACACGGATTCATACCTGTGATGTTCAGCTACATCCATGAGGATGAAAAGAAGCATCCGGCAATGATCATTGCGCCGGGTGGAGCATACCGGGAAACATCTCCGTCAGAAGCACACCTGCCGGCTATGGAATTCTACCAGGCCGGCTATAATGTATTCGTTCTGGAATACACGGTAAACCAGCTGGATGAAGCACCACTGAAGCTACAGCCGTTAAATGACATATCAAGAACCATCCGGATGATCCGTTCCCGTGCAGAAGAATACCATATCAGACCGGATCAGGTTGCAGTCTGCGGATTCTCGGCAGGAGCGCATCTGTGTGGGAGTCTTTGTGTACATAACAAGGATGTAAAAGATCCGGAAGAAACATATCAGAACATATCCAACTGCCCGGATGCAGCAATTCTGGCTTATCCGGTCATTAGTTCGGGCGAATATGCGCATAGAGATTCATTTGTCGCACTGTTTGGAAAGAATCCGACAGAGAAGGAACTGGATTATATGTCGCTGGAGAAACATGTGACAGAAGATACACCGCCGTGTTTCCTGTGGCAGACTGTAAAAGACCAGACCGTTCCGGTGCAGAACAGCTATCTGTTTGCACAGGCATGTGCGAAGGCAGGCGTACCATTTGCACAGCATGTATTTTCAGAGGGAATCCATGGACTTTCGGTGGCAACCGAAGAATGGTTAGAACAGAATATCGGCCAGGAAGAAGGAAAAAGATATACGCAAGAACAGGTGCAGCTGCTTGCGGAGGCAATTAAAGCCGGTGAGACGCTGTTCCCAAAGGAAAAGGGAGAAGAACTTCTGGTGAAATTCGGTATCGGACGTAAAAAGCCGGCAAGATGGACAGAAAAGCAGAAAGAGGAAATCCGCAAAACTTTGAAGGAAGTACAGAGCTGGACATATCTTGCAGAAGAATGGCTTAAGAAGTGGAGCCACGGGGACGGGAAAAGTGGCTTTTTTAGTGTTCCTGTTGGCTCAAGTAAAAAGTGAAATTTAATTAACAGAAAGACTTTGTATCTAACATAGGGCGCGGAGTTTTTCGATACACTCCAGAGACAGCTGGAAGTCAGCGCCAAGAGGGACAAGGAAAAAGCCAATTTACCCGTCCCCGTGGTTCTTAATAGTGAGAAAAGAAGGAACAAGAAAATTGATATAGGATAAGAGATAAAATGGAGTTATACAATGGACGCCCGGAAGACACATCCGGACGAAAAGAAAAAGAAATAAAAGTTTACGATATACTGGACAGTCTGCATATCCCCTACATCAGAGCGGATCACGAAGCGGTCATGACAATGGAAGCCTGTGAAGAGATTGATAAAGCGCTGGGAATGGAGATCTGTAAGAATCTGTTCTTATGTAACCGGAAGAAAACGTCATATTATCTGCTTTTGATGCCAGGAAACAAAGCGCTCAAGACAAAAGAACTGTCACAGCAGATCCCGACCACGAGATTATCCTTTGCATCGGGAGAAGACATGGAAACATATCTGAATGTAACGCCGGGCTCAGCTACTGTCATGGGACTGATCTTTGATCAGGAGAATAAAGTGCAGCTTCTGGTGGATGAGGAACTTCTGGAACAGGAAGAATTCGGATGTCATCCATGTGTGAACACTTCCAGTATCAAGATGAAGACAGCGGATGTATTTGATAAATTTCTGAAAGAAATCCATCATGATTATATTATGGTAAAGCTTTCGGATGGAAATGAACAGGAGTAATAAAAATGGATAAACAAGAACTGGCACTGGTGGTCATCGACCGCCTGAAAAAAGAATACCCGGATGCGGACTGTACGCTGGATTATGACGATGCGTGGAAACTGCTGGTCAGTGTACGTCTGGCAGCACAGTGCACGGATGCGAGAGTCAATGTAGTAGTAGAAGGCTTATATGCAAAGTACCCGGATGTCAACGCATTGGCAGAAGCAACACCGGAAGAGATTGAAGAAATCGTAAGACCATGTGGACTTGGAAAGAGTAAGGCGAGAGATATCAGTGCCTGTATGCGTATACTCCGTGATGAATATGGTGGAAAAGTTCCGGATGATTTTAATAAATTGTTGAAACTTCCGGGAGTCGGAAGAAAGAGTGCGAACCTGATCATGGGGGATGTGTTTGGCAAACCGGCGATTGTTACGGATACGCATTGCATCAGACTCTGTAATCGGATCGGTCTGGTAGATGGAATCAAGGAACCGAAGAAAGTAGAGATGGAACTTTGGAAGATCATCCCGCCGGAAGAAGGCAGTGATTTCTGCCACAGGCTGGTATATCACGGAAGAGACGTCTGTACAGCGAGGACGAAGCCGCATTGTGAGAAATGTTGTCTGGCAGATATCTGTGGGAAACATATTTAAGTAAATGCATTTATGAAAATAAAGCTTGCGCAAGTAAAATGAAATTCATATAATAGTTTTAGAGACGAGGGAGTAGCATAGGAAATGTGTTACTCTCTTTTTTAGCAGGAAAGGATTGAGGATTATGGCAGACGTAGTAAGTATATTAGACGAATTACAAAACAAAGCATTAAAAGACGAAAAGTTAAAACAACAGCTCCTCGCAACCAGAACAGAAGCAGACCCGCTATCTGCCTTCTGCAAGACCTGCCGGAATCTTGGTTACGAATTATACGAAATGGAATTAATTGCGGCAGGAGAAGAATTCCATGCCGCAATGAAAAGAAGCACCAATGGCGGAGGGGAGAACTCGCCGATGATCGAGGCTGAAGATGATTTCTATGAATTGTTCTTCGCAAATCTTGAAGATCATTAACCAAGGATTTTCTTCATATCCTCTTCCACAGTACTGATCTTCTGAATATTATAATTCTCCACCAGTATCTTCCATACATTTTCAGAGACGAATGCAGGAAGTGTTGGACCAAGCAGGATATTTTTCACACCGAGAGATAATAACGTAAGCAGGATACATACGGCCTTCTGTTCATACCAGGAAAGAACCAGGGTGAGCGGGAGGTCGTTTACGGTACAGTCAAAGACTTCTGCAAGTGCAAGAGCAACTTTAATAGCGCTATAAGCATCATTACATTGCCCCATGTCCAAGATCCTTGGAATACCGTCGATGGAACCAAGATCCAGGTCATTCAACCGGTATTTTCCGCAGGCAAGAGTCAGAATCAAGGTGTCCATAGGTGCAGCTTTGGCGAAATCCGTATAATAGCTGCGTCCTGGAGCGGCACCGTCGCATCCGCCGACCAGAAAGATATGGCGGATCTTGCCGGCCTTTATAAGTTCCACGATATGCCCGGCATTAGAAAGAACAGCATTGTGGGCGAATCCGGTTGTGACTGTAGACCCGCCGTTGATTCCGGTCATTGGATGATCTTCCGGATATCCCTTGCATTCCAGAGCTTTCTCAATAACCGGAGTGAAATCTTTGTCCTCTCCGATATGCACCAGATCCGGATATGACACGATGGAGGTGGTAAATACCCGGTCGCAGTAACTCTGACGGACCGGCATCAGACAGTTGGTAGTAAATAAAATAGGTGCCGGAATGTTGTGAAATTCCGACTGCTGACTCTGCCAGGCAGTTCCAAAGTTTCCTTTTAAATGAGAATATTTCTTTAATTCCGGATATCCATGTGCCGGAAGCATCTCACTGTGGGTGTAGATATTGATTCCTTTTCCTTCCGTCTGCTTTAATAACAGTTCCATATCATGAAGATCATGTCCGCTGACAACGATGAAAGGCCCCTTTTCGATGGTCAGAGGAACTTCTGTCGGTACCGGATTGCCATAAGTGCCGGAGTTTGCATGATCCAGAAGCTCCATGCAGCGAAAATTAATCTCGCCCGTTTTTAATACGAGTGCAAGTAATTCGTCACTGCTCTTTTCCGAAGCGATGGCTTCGAGCCCTTCATAGAAGAAATCAAGGACATTTTTGTCTACATAATCCAACGCATAAGCATGATAGGCATAAGCAGCCATGCCGCGCAGCCCGAAAAGGATCAGAGACTTTAAAGACCGGATATCTTCCTGATCTTCCCAGATATGGCGGACATCATAATTCATGATATCCGGATAGATCCGGTCCTTTTCAACATTTACTTCGTGAATAAGTTTGATGATCGTATCATTGAAAAAATTAACATTGGTAATGGTGGTGAATAACCCTTTTAAGATAAGTTCATCCGCATGTTCGAAAGAAGCATCCGGATTCAGGGCAAGCTTTTTACGCACGGCACGTGACAGACCGATCAGTGCACCAGTAAGCTCATCCTGATAATTAGCGGTGTCACTTTTCTTTCCACAGACACCGGCACGCCCTTCACATCCGGAATTATGAGCGGTCTGCTGACACTGGAAACAAAACATTTCTTCCATAATAAATACCTTCCTTGTTATATATTTATGACAGAATTAGTATGTTCCCACTGAATAAAAAATATGCAGGGAAACTATCCCTGCATAGATTTAAAAGAATCGAAAAGTTCCATGTCATCGGCTTTCAACTTGACATTGGTACAATAATTTTTTCCTTCCGGTGTGGTCACATTGATCTCAATGATCGTTCCTTCCACCAACGCATCCTGTGATACTGCGCGTAAAAACATTGGAAATTTTGGGTGGCTGGCACGAAAACGATCCATACCTGATTTTATCTTCTGCATCATGGTGATCTGACGGAAATCCATGTGTTTGTCCTCCTTTATTTCAAAAACTGAAACAATTATACTGAAAAAGAATCGGAAAGTCAAAAGGATTTCTCCATGAAAGAGGGGATTGTAAAGATAGGATGAAAGATAGAGACAAATGTGATAAGATAGTAAAACATAGTGGGTGTGGGAAAGTCTGCGGATCAAAAAAGTAACGAGTAGAAAAGAAACGGACAAAAAAAGACAGAATGTAAGGAGTCGGGGCAGAATGAGTAAGGCAATCAAAGAAGCAGAAAAGATACTGAAACAATACTACGGCTATGATCATTTCCGGGAGGGACAGATCCCTGTGATAGAAGCGGTACTGGAAGGCAGGGATGTGCTTGGAATCATGCCGACCGGAGCAGGAAAGTCGGTATGTTATCAGGTGCCGGCACTTATGATGAAAGGAATTACGATCGTAATCTCGCCGCTGATCTCACTCATGAAAGATCAGGTTGGAACGCTGAACCAGATGGGTGTCCATGCAGCTTTCTTAAATAGTTCTCTGACTTCCGGACAGTATTACAAAGCACTGCAGCTTGCAAAACAGGGGAGATACAAGATCATATACGTGGCACCGGAACGGTTGGAAACCGAGAGCTTTCTGGATTTTGCACTCTCTGAGCAGGTGCAGATATCTTTTGTAGCGGTAGATGAGGCGCACTGCGTATCGCAGTGGGGACAGGATTTCCGTCCGGGCTATCTCAAGATCCTGGATTTTCTGGATCGTCTGTCATACCGCCCGGTGGTCGGTGCATATACGGCGACAGCGACGGCAGAAGTAAGAGAAGACATCCTTGATATCTTAAGGCTTCAGAATCCATATGTGGAAACAACCGGGTTCGATCGTGGAAATCTTTTCTTTGCAGTTAAGAAGCCTGTGGATAAGTATAAGGAACTGGTCAGTTATCTGAAGGAAAAAGGATACGATACATCCGGTGACAGCGGAATTATATATTGCCTGACGAGAAAGAGCGTGGAACAGGTAAGCTTTGATCTGAGAAATGAAGGATTTTCCGTGACCAGATATCATGCCGGACTATCGGATGAGGAACGGAAGGAAAATCAGGAGAATTTTATATACGGAAAGCGGCAGATCATGGTGGCGACAAATGCATTCGGAATGGGAATCGATAAGCCGGATGTACGCTTTGTCATTCATTATAATATGCCGAAAAATATGGAAAGCTATTATCAGGAGGCCGGACGTGCAGGAAGAGACGGGGAGCCGTCAGAATGCATTCTTTATTATGAGCCGAGGGATGTAAGGACGAACCGTCTGTTTATTGAAAATGGAGAAGAGAACAGTGAGTTGGATGAAGAGACGCGTAAAATCGTAAAAGAACGGGATCTGGAACGCCTGAAACAGATGACATTTTACTGCTTTACATCAGAATGCTTAAGACAATATATCTTGAATTACTTTGGAGAAAAGAGCAGTTCTTATTGTGGAAACTGTCTGAACTGCCAGACACAGTTTGAAGAGGTAGATATCACATTGGAGGCGAATACAATCCTGCGGTGTCTGGATGCACTGGACTGGAATTACGGGGCAGCGACGGTGATCGACATCGTGCACGGCGGAAAGAGTCAGAAGATCCTGGGCAAGAATCTGGATAAGAATCCGGAATATGCAGTGTTAAGTGAGCGGACGGTTCCGAGATTACGACAGATATTAAGGGAATTACAGTTCCGCGAATATGTGGAAGAAAAGGGCGAACAATATCCGGTGATCTGTCTGACCCCGGAAGGGAAAGCATTTATGAAAACGGAAGAACCGCTGATCATGAAGCTTCCGAAAGAAGAGACAGAAAAGAAATCTGAATCAAAAGAGAAAAAGAACAGACGCAAAAAAGGCGCAGTGGCAGCGGAACTTTCAGAAAAAGATGCAGAATTATTCGAAAGCTTACGGGAACTCAGACGTGAGATCGCATTGGAAGAAAAGGTACCGCCGTATATGGTATTTGCAGATAAGACGCTTGCCGGTATGTGTGTAATGCGTCCGGCGACACGGGATGAGATGTTGGAAGTATCGGGTGTCGGAGAGCATAAACTGGAAAAGTATGGAGATAGATTTTTAGAAATTCTCAGAAAGGGATAATAGATATGGCAAAAAAGAAAATATATGCAGTAAGAAAAGGACATAAGACAGGATTATTTGAGACCTGGGCAGAGTGTCAGAAAGCGACGTCCGGATACTCCGGAGCAGAGTTCAGAGGCTTCACAGACAGGGAAGAAGCGATGGCATTCTTGCAAATGTCAACTACTGCAAATGTATCTAAGAATGAAGAAAAAGAAGCAGCAGGAATTGTTGAAGTGCCGGAAAATATGGTGATTGCCTATGTGGACGGAAGCTTTGAAAAAAGCATCGGAAGATATGCATTTGGCTGTGTGATCCTGACACCGGCCGGAGAAGAATTCAGAAAATCCGGAAGCGGCTGTGATCCGGAAGGCGTGAAGATCCGGAACGTTGCAGGAGAAATGCTCGGCGCGATGAATGCAGTGCAATGGGCGAAAGAGCATGAGTATCCGGCAGTAGAGATCCGCTATGATTACGAAGGTGTGGAAAAATGGGTGACAGGCGTGTGGCGGGCCAAGACACCGCTTACCAGCAAGTATGCGGCACATATGCAGGAAGCAGCAGAGCAGATAAAGATATCTTTCTGCAAAGTCGCAGCGCATACAGGAAATCATTATAACGAAGAAGCGGATCAGCTTGCGAAAAGTGCGTTGCTTCGTACGGATGAAAATGTGAGTATATAGAGGAAGCAGATGCAGTTTACATGAAGATGTGAACTGCATTTTCAGCAAAAATACATACAGAATTCATAAAGTGTTAATACAATATTGGCATATTCTGGTGTATACTAAATACAAATAATAGATAAAATCAGAATGTAACAGTAGAATGCAGCTGATAAGGAGGAACTCTATGAAAAAAAACGACAGGCGAAAACGAAAACTGCAGGAAGAAGCCTGTGATTATGAAATAGAACGTACACCGACAACTAGATACGAGCCGGATTATGAGGAAGGCCTGACGTCGGCGCAGGCAGAAGAACACAGGCGTGACGGGTGGGGCAACATATCAGTCGATCCTCCGGCGCAGACAACGGAAGAGATTATTAAAGAAAATGTATTTACATATTTTAATCTGATCTTTCTGGTCCTGGCGATTCTTCTGATAATTGTGGGCTCGTTCCGTAACCTGACATTCCTTCCGGTTATCATTTTTAATACACTGATCGGTATCATACAGGAAATCCGTTCCAAAAAGACACTGGAAAAATTAAATATGCTAAATGCACCACATGCAACAGTGGTCAGAGACGGAAAGACTTCACGGGTCAATTCGGAGAGTCTGGTTCTGGATGATATTGTAATCTTTAAAGCAGGAAATCAGGTCTGTGCTGATGCAGAAGTGGTACATGGAAGTGTGCAGGTCAATGAATCTCTTTTGACAGGAGAATCAGATGAGATTACCAAGAATCCGGGAGATCATCTGATGTCGGGAAGTTTTATTGTGGCAGGAGAATGTCATGCAAGACTGGATGCAGTAGGTGTGGATTCCTACATTTCCAAACTGACACTGGAAGCAAAAGCAATGCAGAAAGGTGAGCAGTCAGAAATGATCCGTTCACTTGACAAACTGGTAAAATTTGTCGGTATCGCATTGATCCCGATCGGAATTATACTGTTCGTGCAGAGCTTCTTCTTTAACGGAGATCCATTCCGAAGCAGTATTACTTCTATGGTGGCGGCTGTGATCGGTATGATTCCGGAAGGGTTATACCTTCTTGCGAGTGTAGCAATGGCAGTCAGCGCAATGCGTCTGGCAAAACAGAAGGTTTTACTTCACGATATGAAGAGTATTGAGACCCTTGCAAGAGTTAATGTGCTTTGCGTTGATAAGACCGGAACGATCACAGAGACAAACATGAGTGTAAAGGATGTGGTTCCGACATTAAATTATAAAAAAGATGAAATGCCGGAACTTCCGAAAATGCTCGGTGATTTTGCGAAAGCAATGAGCAGTGATAACATCACTATGGAGGCGTTAAAAGAATATTTTAAAGAAGGAACAGGAAAAAAGGCTGAGTCTGTAACTCCATTTACATCCGCAATCAAATACAGTGGTGTCACATACGAAGAGGAAGTGCATGTACTTGGAGCACCGGAATTCGTGCTGAGAGATGATTTTGATAAATATAAAGAAGAGATTGAAGGGTATGCAGGAAAAGGAAACCGTGTGCTGGTATTCGGTACGTATGACGGAGAACTGGACGGAAAAGCACTGACCGGCAAGGTAACGCCGCTTGGATATGTCCTTCTTGCCAATCCAATCCGAAAAGAAGCACCGGAGACATTTGCTTACTTTGCAGAACAGGGTGTAGAAGTGAAAGTTATATCCGGAGATAATCCCATGACCGTTTCTGAAGTGGCAAAAGAAGCCGGAATTGCAAATGCAGACCGTTATGTCGATGCAGCGACTCTTCACAGTGATGCAGAGATTGCAGATGCGGTTGCCAATTATACAGTATTCGGACGTGTAACACCGGATCAGAAACGTAAATTCGTACACGCTCTTAAAGACCAGGGCAAGACAGTAGCAATGACAGGAGACGGTGTCAACGACGTACTGGCATTGAAAGATGCCGACTGCAGTGTAGCCATGGCATCCGGAAGTGACGCGGCAGTACAGGCTTCGCAGGTGGTATTATTGGAGTCCAACTTTGCATGTATGCCGTCGGTAGTAATGGAAGGAAGACGGGTGGTTAATAACATCCAGCGTTCAGCCAGTCTGTTCCTGGTGAAGAATATCTTCTCCTTCCTGTTGTCCTTATTCTCCGTAGTGCTGATGATTACCTATCCGATGGAACCATCCCAGATATCGCTGATCAGCATGTTTACGATCGGAGTACCTGGATTCTTCCTGGCGTTCCAGCCAAATAAAGAAAGAATACAGGGACATTTCCTGACCAATGTATTCCTGAAGGCATTGCCGGCAGGTCTGACCGATGTACTGATGGTCGGCGCACTGGTTGTGTTCGGTAAGACATTTGGCGTAAATACTACAGATATCTCGACAGCAGCAACGATGTTGCTTCTGATCGTAGGATTCATCATCCTGTTCAATATCTGTAAACCGGTCAATATCTTCCGCGGTGTAGTCTGGGGAGGATGCCTGACCGGCTGTATCTTATGTATCATCTTCCTGCCGAAATTATTCGCAATTACAGGAATGTCAACGAAGTGTATCATGTTATTCGTAGTATTCTCGATTGCAACCGAGGCAGTACTGCGATACCTGACACTTCTGGTAAAAGGATTGCGGAAAGGATATCGGAAGATAAGGCATAGAGAAGAATAAGTCGATTGGGATTTAATTTATTAACGTAGTTGGCCTCTCGATCCTTGAAGAAAACAGTATAAAGTGGTTCTGGTTCAGGTTCCATGCTCTAAGAAAAACTAAGAGAGCCAGAATCTCCTAAAAGCAAAGGAACTACGCTCAAACTCGGC
>NZ_JAOQJW010000011.1:0-121269 GCF_025567265.1 Dorea amylophila
ATCCTCCTGAATTGATATTTATTTTAACATCAATCCAAGAGGATATATAGCTCTTTTAGAGTTTACACAGAATTAATTACAGTCTCAACAATTCCTTAATTTAATGTAACTTTCTCCAACAAAAAAAGATGGACGAAATATTTTTCCTCTTCCATCCATCTATTGTCACGCGTCAAATTAATATTCCTACCTACTGTACATATACCGCAGATTAAATTTAACTTCCTTCATATTGTACCTACTCTAACGTGCTGTTTTTACGGCACGTTTTTATCTGTCCTATTGACCATTCCCCTCTTATCATTTATAGTCAATTCTGTCACTAAAAAACAAAAAAGAGAAGAAACAGCCCCGACCAAAGTTCGTTCCTTCTCCATACCATACAATGAGTGCTGCAAGCAGGTCTTACAGGATCTATGTCCTAATGTTTTACGCCTGTCTCGTAAGCAGTCATCTCAATGCAACTATTATGATAAGAAAAACTCACTGTTTTGCAAGCTGATTCGTATAAAAACCTCATCTAAATTTATTTTTGATTCCTACATGGCTAAATTTCAACCGGAATTGGAAACCTGTCCCACCTGCGGCAGTTGCGGCAACTGCCATGTTCATGCTTATTACGACCGCTCCGTAATCGATTTTCGGAAGGGTCGGAAAGTAGTGGATAGTCTCTGTGTTCTCCATTTTGTCTGTGACAGTTGTAATCATACCCATGCCATACTTCCTGACGTATTGATTCCGTATGCCTGCCATTCCCTGATGTTCATCCTGCGCGTGCTAGGAGAATGGTTTCTTGATCGATCTACGATAGAACACCTTTGTAACAGATTTTCCATCACCCCGGTTCAACTTTACAAATGGCTGAAGCTTTGGAAAAAGCATAAACAGCAGTGGCTTGGTATCCTGGTAGATTTCGAAACCTCAGATGCTGCTTTTCTGAAAAGCCTTGCGATCTCAGATTTTTATTCTGAATTTAGTATGCCTTTTATTCAGAAATTCGCCTGCAACTTTTTACAGTCACATAAGAATCCCATCGTTGAGCACCCAAAAACTGCACAATACTGCCAGTCCATATTCAAACCCGATTATTCCATCTGGTGACCACATGACCGTATATGGCGTTCCCTTTTCTGTCTGGTTATGATAAATACAAACCAGAAAAGGAGGGCTTTTCCATGCCAAAAGATATTGAAACAATCAAAAATGACGCTGCTGTTGCTCAGTTTCGCTTTGCACTTATAGCTCCTGTTGTGCAAGGGCTTTATCCTGATGCCTCAGCTACCGCTTATTACAAACGCGTCATCAAAAATCCGCTGACGCTTCCTAATGGTTCTTCCATTGACAACCTATGCTTTGATGTTCCTATGCAGTTCATTTCAGCCAAAGTTGACATTCGTTTTCTTCCGGATGACATGGATTCCGCTTTTGTTCTTTTCGAAAACGAGAAGTTTCCTCTCCACCGGACCAACCGGAATGAGAACTGCCATACGAAACGCAACAACCTTAGCGTAAAAAATATTGAGGCAGTAGGATTAAAAGAATTCTTAGGCGGTATCACTCGTATTTCTAGCTCTCCATATAGTTATGGATTCCTCAGTATCCATCCATATCAATATTTGAAGCCCTTATTTTCTAAAATTAACGACGAAAAGTCGCTTCTTAGTTTTTGCAAACGGTACGCAGATTGGCTTCTTGAAGAATATGGAGAAAATTACGGCTACGAGGAAGAAATATATAGAAAGGAAGGTTTACTTGCAGATTATAGTATTAATGAAGATTATGATTACTTTCACTATATTAATCGGTGAATACGGCGTAACATCATGGTATGGTAATGTACAGACACAGTTCGACAGCAACAACCAGCCGGTTGGAACCACCTATCACCCAGTTCTTAAAGACACATACGACAACGCATTAATGCGTAAATAGGTCTTTTATAGCCACTGCCACCATAAGGTGGCAGTGGTAATTAGTAAGATTTACAGAAATTGGGAAATTGGAATTTTTAGAGAATCTATTTTCACGATATGATAAAAAAATCATGAAATGGATTTGACGAAAAAACAAATTTCCCAATTTTTTTTCTGTAAATGTCAAATGTGCTGGAACTACTGACTAACTGGCAAATATAATACAAGTAATTTACTCTGAGCATCCACCTTTGGCGTGGGTGCTCTTTGTTTCATGAGGATATTATCGTCTCATGTCTAATCATTCAGGATACATATGATACTGAATTGAAAATTGTCGTACTGTGTGATAAAATGACAGCCATGGAACCCACGACAGGGGGTGGCATCCTCCCGAGCCAATGGACCGGTTTACCGGAATACATAGGAAGGGAGGTGGCGCTGATGACAGCTTATGAGATTCTTTCGATTTTCATTGAGATATTAGCTCTGCTGATGTCCTTTGGCAGCTTAGTTATTGCGTTGCTTGCCTTTCTCGACAAGAGAAACAAGCGAAAATAAAAATGCCTACTCTGTCGCAACCAGAGTAGGCGTCTCTATTTAGAGAAACAAGCTAACTCGGGAAACTCCACCTTTTGGAGTGGGGCTCCTAAGAGGCATCTGTTACAGCAGGTGCCTTTCTTTATGCTTAATATATCACAATAAGCGGATGATTTCAACTTCCTTTATTAGGAAATCGAATGGATACTGCTGTATAAAAAAACAAATGGTTTCGTGTACAATTTTCTTGCAGCCATTTTGGTTAAAAATATCGTGGAAAGGAGTAATTTGTCATGAAAAAACTGTATACGAAAAGAAGCCACATTTTTTTATACAGTTTTGTTTTGGGATATATATAAATATTTCACTATGTTACAAGATACACCCCATTATCCTATCAGCAACAGAGCACATACCGCAGCGTATCCTCTGTTGCTGTTCTTTTTTCACCATCGCTACCCTGTGATTCTTGGAATTAGAAAATATAAACTTTATAGGAAGGGTAGAAGCCAAGCAAACAGAAGTGTATCATTTTATCTGCTTTTGGCTAGGTAAGATAGGTTAATTAGTCAGAAAATATTTGCACTGATGGAACAGCGTGGGATGACTCAGAAAAAATTTCTAAACAGACTGAAATATCGCAAAGTACGATAAGTGATAAGAAAAGGAAAAAGACAAATCCATCAGCAGATAAAATATTAAAAATATGTGAGGTACGCAGATGGAAATATGCTTCGGATAAAGTGTGAAGAGGTAGAGGCTGCTCTGAGGACAACAGAGCAGTCACTGGCAAAGTTACATAAATTATTGGATAATAAGTCGATAGAGTATGTTGAAATGGGTCTATCCGGGGAGATGCAGGCATATTGCGATATATGGTTAAGGGGATGTTCGGAACGATTGTGCAGGGGATTTGAAGAAAGGGTATAATTGGGCTACGGCGGAGATGATGGCTACTCTATTCTTCTTACAGAAACCACAATGTCTGTTTTGAAAAAAATAAATCCGGAATGTGAGATCAGGCAGCTTGGGAACACAACATTATCAAGTGCATGGACCGTAGCAATGGCAAACGGACAGCAGCCGTCAGCACCGGAAGATTATATAGAGGTTGAAAAATAAAAGTGGGAATAGAACAAGTAATAACAAAAAGAAAAAAGATTATAGTGCCATTGTTCTTTTTAATTCTTATCTTTTTAAGCTTAATTTTTGTAAAGCTCCTTTTGAACAGGATGAACAGCTATATCGCGGAAAACGGGAAAAGCAGTATGGGAGCTGTTGTTGAACAGATACAGCAGACCTATGATCTGCAGGTGAATGGATACTACAGCCAGCTGCATTTGCTTGAGGATTCTCTTATTCAAGAGGAAGTGAGATCTATTGAACTGGATAGAAACAAGAAGTTCTTTGAGGCATGGCAGAAAGAATCTGAAAGTACACTTATATTTCTCCAGGAAAATGGAAAGGCAATCACCACTGATGGAACAAAACTTCGGGTTGATATGCCAAGTAAATGTTTGTTGGATTTGAGGAACGGATATAATATTGGAAAATTGGTTTCTCTTGATTACAACCAGAAGAAAAAAGATGGTTATCTGGTTGCAATTCCATGTCAGGAATATACGATTAATGGGGAAACTTATACGGCAATTGGAACCTTGTATGATCATTCAAAATTAGATTCCATGTTAAGTGTGAAAAGCTATAACGGGAATGCGTATCTGTTTATGCTGGATAACGACGGAAATATTACTTATACAAATCAGATAGAAGATAAATTTTTTAGGAACTATTTTTTGTTAAAGCATTTAAAAGGAGATCAGGCTATTACTGAGGAAGAGGCTGATTCTCTTCAAAAAAAGCTGGATGGCAGAGAACAGGGGGTAGAACTTCTGGGAAGTGACAAACCTTACTATCTGGGATACTGTCCGATAGAAAATAATAATACCATGCTGATCTGTATTGTAGAAAAGAGTGTTGTAGATAATGTACTGAAAGATTATCAGAAAACAATAGTGTTTGAAACAATACTCATGGCAGGTTTTATACTTTTGCTTTTTGCCGGATTATTCTGCAGTATTTCTAGACGCAGTCTTGCTGAGCAAAAAGCTGAATATGAAAAAAGAAATAATGAGATTCAGACGCAGGCAATGAAGGAAATGGAGGAGTCCAATAAAAAACTGAAAAAAGCAAAGGACATTACAACAGAAGCCTTGCAGACCGCTGAAAATGCAAATAAGGCGAAAACAGATTTCCTGTCCAATATGTCACATGATATTCGTACACCAATGAATGCAATTATCGGCATGACATCATTGATCAGACATGATGCCGGTAATAAAGCGAAAGTAATAGAGTATGCAGATAAAATAGACATTTCATCACAGCATCTGTTAGGAATCATTAATGATGTTTTGGATATGAGCAAAATTGAGGCAGGAAAAACAGTTTTTAAGTATACCGATTTTTCCATCTTGGATTTTATTACAGAACTCAATACCATATTCCATTCACAGATAGACGAAAAAAATCAGACTCTTACAATCATAAAAGAAAACATCCGGCACGAGTGGGTGAACGGAGATCAGGTTCATCTGATGCAGATTTTCAGCAACTTGGTTTCTAATGCAGTGAAGTACACGCAGGAAGGTGGAAAAATTCAGTTTCTGGTAGAAGAATGTGAGACAAAGTCATCTGTCTACGCAAAGTATCGTTTCTTAGTCAGCGATAATGGCATGGGAATGTCGGCAGATTTCAAAGATACAATTTTTGATGCTTTTACTCGTGCTGAAAGTTCTATGACGAATAAGATACAGGGAACTGGTCTTGGAATGGCTATTACCAAAAATCTGGTTGAAGCAATGGGAGGCAGCATTGATGTGGAGAGTGAACTGAGCCAGGGAAGCTGTTTTGAGGTTCTTATAGATTTGAGAATAGCAGAAGATAGATTTGTTTCTTCAGCAGAACAGGCAGAAAAGGATGAACCGGCTGGCAATGTCCTGAAAGGAATGAGGTTTCTGTGTGCAGAGGACAATGAGCTAAATGCAGAAATCCTGATGGAATTGTTAAAGATTGAGGGTGCAGAGTGTACAATCTGTGAAAATGGTAAAAGGGTCTTAGAGGCATTTGAGCAGTCTGCTTCGGGGGATTATGACATGATCCTGATGGATGTGCAGATGCCGGTTATGAATGGTTATGAGGCAACAAAAGCAATCCGAAGAAGCTCCCATGAACTGGCAATGACAATTCCGATCATTGCTATGACCGCCAATGCGTTTTCTGAGGATATTCAGCATTCTCTGGCAGCCGGTATGAATGCCCATGTTTCAAAACCGGTTGAGATGAAGGTATTGGAAAAGACGATCAGAAGCATAAAATCCGGCGGGGGGCATCGAAATGCAGGTCATTGAACAGTGATAAATGGAAAGTAAAAAGTGGAGATTGCTCCCAAAGGCTTGATGTATTTCTACAGAATACAGGATGTGCGATGGCAGCTGGCACAGGATGCTTTTTATTGTAAAAAACGGGATGAGTCTGGAAATGTAACCCATGTTTTATGTACAGTCCGTAGTATTAGCGATTCCAAGAGACGTGAAGAGAATCTTAACTTTGCAGCGGAAGCAGCAAAGCGGGAAGCTGAAATGAAAACAAGGTTTCTGGCAACGATGAGTCAGGATATTATTAATAATCGTTTTTTGGAAGAGTCGGTATTTGCTATTGCCGATGGATACTGCGTGATCAATCTCACAAAGAATGTCGTACGTGGTTCCATGTATCAGGTAATTAATGGGAAAAAATATAATCTGAATGAACAATTAGGTTTGCCGGAAAATAATTGAAAACATAAAGAGAATTTTGTGTGAATATTGTGTGTAGTGGTTGCAACTTCTCAAATCCGTATACCTATTTTTCACGTCCTGTAGGATATTATAACGTAAATGTAAAACTGGCAGGTATTTCTGCTGAATAAGACAGCAAATCCTAAAATGAATTCTTAAAAGAATTATATTGTTATATGATTTCGTAAGTGATATACTTAAACATAAGGAAAACCGTGTGAAATTACAGTTTGCTTTTTGCACGGTTTCTTTTACACATGATAGTTAGTTAAAACTAACAATAGAACGATGTGAAAGTACTTTTGACTATACAGAAAGGAATACATAATGCTAATGAATGTTTTTGAAGGTATACTGATTCCATTTGTTGGAACAATGCTGGGTGCAGCATGCGTGTTTTTTATGAGAAAAACACTTAGCAAGTTACTGCAACGTGCACTTGCAGGGTTTGCAGCAGGTATAATGGTTGCTGCTTCAATCTGGAGTCTTCTGATTCCGGCAATTAAACAATCTGAGAATATGGGAACTTTATCGTTTGTTCCGGCAGTTGTTGGGTTCTGGATTGGTATATTGTTTTTACTCGCACTTGATCATTTGATTCCGCATCTTCATGTTGGAAGTGATCAGGCAGAGGGACCGAAAAGCAAACTTGGCCGTACTACGATGATGGTGTTGGCAGTTACATTACATAATATCCCTGAAGGTATGGCAGTTGGTGTAATGTATGCAGGATTTCTTGCTGAAAATGCACAGATTACAGCAACAAGTGCACTTGCTTTATCACTTGGAATTGCTATCCAGAATTTTCCGGAAGGAGCGATTATATCCATGCCGCTTAGGGCAGAGGGTGAAAGTAAGAGAAAGGCATTTCTGGGAGGTGTACTTTCAGGAGTCGTTGAACCGATTGGAGCGGTAATGACGATTCTTGTCGCACAGCTGGTAATCCCGGTATTACCATATTTACTCAGCTTTGCAGCAGGAGCTATGTTATATGTCGTGGTTGAAGAACTAATTCCGGAAATGTCTCAGGGACAGCACTCGAATATCGGTACGCTTTTCTTTGCACTTGGATTTAGTTTGATGATGATCTTGGATGTGGCACTGGGGTAAGAGGAGAGGAATGATTCTTATGAGAATATTGATTTATGGTGCTGGTGTGATTGGAGAAAAAAGCATGAAAAATGAAGAATATAAAAAATTGTCAATTAAAGAGTTTACAAAAGCAGCAGGAAGATATGAAAGTAACCATGCTGGCATTTACGAAATGTGCAAGAAGGATTATCCGGATATTCTGGAAGAATTAGAGAAGGAGCCATTTAGAGATTTATTGGATGCAGGCTGCGGACCTGCACCAATGATTTCTTTATTAGCAGAAAAACATCCAGACCGGCATTATACAGGACTGGATCTGACTCCGGCAATGATTGAACAGGCAAAAAAGAAAAATATTCCAAATACAACATTTTTTGTGGGAGACTGTGAGAACTTTCCTTTTGAAAAGGATTCATTTGATGCAATTATTTGTTCTATGAGCTTCCATCATTATCCGGATCCACAGGCTTTTTTTGACAGTGTGAAAAGATGTCTTCGCCCAAATGGAAGATTGATACTGAGAGATGTGACGAGTGACAATAAAGTATTGGTATGGCTAATGAATACATTGGAAATGCCGTTGGCAAATATATGCGGACATGGAGATGTCCAAGTGCCAACAAGAGATGTGGTCATAAAATGTTGCAAAAAAGCAGGATTAAAAGTAGAAAAATTTGAAATTCGTAAAGGTATGCGAATGCATTGTGTTGTGAGAAAAGCTATGGAAAAGGCGATAGGAAATGAAAGATAAGTATCTTAGGGAAACACGAATGGTTGATTTTTCTAATCCGGCAATTCAAAAACTTATTCAAAATATGAAATGGAAGGAAATGGGTGAATTTGAAAGGATTAAGGCAATCTACAACTATGTAAGAGATGATGTTTTATTTGGATATAATATTGATGACGGAATTTCAGCTTCAAAAGTACTTGCAGATGGTTATGGACAATGTAATACAAAAGGAACTTTATTTATGGCACTTTTACGTGCCTGCAATATTCCATGCAGAGTACATGGCTTTACGATTGATAAAAGATTGCAGAAAGGGGCTATGACCGGGTTTGTTTATCGTAATGCTCCAAAAAGTATTTTCCATAGCTGGGTAGAAATTAATTTCGAAAATCAGTGGTACGAACTGGAAGCTTTCATTTTGGATAAAACCTACATAAAGAAGTTACAGGAACAAAATTCGGAATGTACAGGTGCATTTTGCGGTTATGGAGTAGCAGTCAAGGATTTCAGAAATCTCATTATTGAGTTTGATAGGAACAATACTTATATTCAGAGCGAGGGAATCAATCAGGATTTTGGTGTTTATGATTGTCCAGATGAACTGTTGAAGGAACATCATCAAGAAATTTCAGCCTTTAAAGCATTTGCTTATAGACATATTGGAAGACACCTCATGAATCGTAATGTCAGGAAGATTAGAGAACGATAGTTTTAAGCTTTTAGAATTAAAATTAAATTTGGAGGGTAATATGGCAGACAAAATACAAAATGCTTATGAAACATCAAAAAATATATATGACGATGTTCTTACGCAAAGAAATATTTTCAGCAAACTGTATATTAAGTTATTTTGGAGTGGCACTGACGATAATGATATAGCACGAAAAGGTTTATCATATGTTCCTGATGACTTTTCAGGAAATCTTCTTGATGTTCCGGTTGGAACTGCTGTATTTACGGAAAACAAATGGATTTCTCTGAAAACTGCACATATTACTTGTATTGATTACAGCATGGATATGCTTGAACAAGCCAGAAAAAGACTTGGTAGTCATGCGCATATCAAATGTATTCAGGGGGATGTGGGGAACCTGCAAATGGAGAATGAATCTGTTGATACTGTTGTCAGTATGAATGGTTTTCATGCATTTCCTGATAAGCAAAAAGCATTTCATGAAATATGGCGTGTTTTGAAACCAGGCGGCGATTACATTGCCTGTTTTTATATCAGGGGAAAATCGAAACGGACAGATTGGCTGGTAAAAAATATTCTTGCAAAGAAAGGGTGGTTTTCTCCACCGTTTCAGACGGAGAAAGAGCTGAGAGATATCCTTCAAAAACTATATAAAGAAACGGATATCCATGTTGACGGTTCTATGGTATATTTCCGTTGTGTGAAGTAATGCAATGATGCTGGATTTATAATAAAGTTTCAGATGTGTGAAAGGAGAAGAAATTTGAATGTAAATGAAATTGCAAGTCTTGGAAGTAATGTGAAGCCTGTGATTCAGAATGAGAATTGAAGAATGACAGAAAAATATGCCTTACTCTTTTACACTATAAAAATCGTAAGCTTTTCCGCATCCACATGGATATCACATATAGCAGCCTATCACATATTGGAGGGTTTAAGGCTCCGCCTGACAGACCGGTTTCTGAAAGCACCATTAGGAGATGTGGAAGGGCACAGTATTGGTGAAATCAAGAGCATTATGGTAGAAAAAATCGAAAATATGGAACCACCCATTGCTCATATGATTCCGGAAGGAAGCGGACATATCCTGCTTCCGGTAATCAGCTTTATCGCTTTGCTTACGCTGGACTGGAGAATTGCACGGACTTCTCTTGTAACCGTTCCATTGTCCTTGGTATTTATGACACTTACCATGATTATCAGCGGAAAAAGTTTCACTCAGTACGATGAATCCAATGCACATATGAACAGTACTATTGTGGAATACATAGAGGGCATAGAGGTTATTAAGGCATTTGGCAGGGTAGGAACCTCTTATGAGAAATATGCAAAAGCAATTTTGGATTATAAGAAATTCGTTGTGAAATGGCTGTCTTCTATCTGGATCACCATGAAAATGACATTCGCCCTGTTTCCATCGACACTGCTTGGAACTTTGCCTGTGGGACTGTATCTGACGATGCATGGTCAGTTGACCATATTGGATGTAAATTGACTTTGTTCGTATTTGGAATTATAATTTAAAGATAGAAATATAATTGATCGTGAATTCACTATAATATGGAGATGAAAGCATGGAATATCTTTCAATCAGTCAAACAGTTGAAAAATGGGGACTGTCGAAACGACGAGTGCAGGTACTTTGCTCTGAAAATAGGATTCCTGGGGTAATGCGTGTCGGCAGCTATTGGGCAATTCCGGCAGATGAGATGATGGGAAGTTGATAGGATATTATGAGAAACATGGATATCGAAATTCAGAGACTATGAAACAATACGATTTATGGTGATGATATGACGAAGGATGAATGGTACAAGCAGTTATTTGAGCGACTGGACAATTCCAAGTTCCGAAGCAGTTTCCATCTAAAGCAGAAAGATATTGATTACATAAACGAAAAAGGACTGGAGAGAATCAGACAACATGCAGAGGATTTTATCTCAAAAAGAGAAGCTCCGGCATATATAGCAAATGATGGCAAGCAGACACCAATGCGTGGTCACCCGGTATTTATTGCCCAGCATGCAACTGCAACATGTTGCAGAGAGTGCATCCGGAAGTGGCATAAAATGCAACCGGGAAAAGAACTAAGCCAAGTGCAGCAGGAATATCTTGTAGATGTAATTATGACATGGATTCAAAAAGAAATGGAGAGGCACTAGTGCAGATATTTGTAGATGCAGATGCATGTCCGGTAGTAGGTATTATCGAGACAATAGCAGAGAAATATAATATTCCAACTACATTGCTGTGTGATACGAATCATATTTTGTATTCTAATTATAGCAAAGTGATTGTAGTAGGGGCAGGAGCAGATGCAGTAGATTATAAACTGATCAGTATCTGCCATAAAGGAGATATTGTCGTATCACAGGACTATGGTGTAGCTGCAATGGCACTGGGAAAAGGTGCATATGCCATTCATCAATCGGGTAAATGGTACACGAATAACAATATTGATCAGATGCTCATGGAACGTCATTTGAATAAAAAAGCCAGAAGAAGTTCCCATAAGAATCATATCAAGGGACCGAAAAAACGAACAGAAGAAGATGATGTAAGGTTTGCACAGTCTTTTGAAAAAATGCTCATGATGGTACAGGAGAAATTTCAAAAGAATACTAAAACAATGGAGACAGGGGAGATGCAGTTATGAGAACATTAGGAAATATTCTCTGGTTTATATTTGGAGGAGTGTTAGGTGGACTGGCATGGATTTTTGCGGGATGCATATGGTGTATTACGATTATTGGAATCCCAGTGGGACTGCAATGTTTCAAATTTGCATCTCTAGCATTCTGGCCTTTTGGAAAAGAAATTGTATATGAAAATGGAATGTTCTCATTTTTGGTGAATTTAATTTGGATCCTGTTCTTTGGCTGGGAAATGGCATTGGGGAATCTGATAATTGGTTTTCTTTGGTGCATTACGATTGTTGGAATTCCATTTGGGAAGCAGTTTTTTAAAATGGCAAGACTTTCTTTCATGCCATTTGGTGCAAGTATGATAGGGTAGAGCAATAAAACAGATTAAATGGAAAAGCAAGAGGCACCGTTAAGTAGGTACCTCTTCTTTTGTGCACCTTGCGGCGCACGTTTCGAATGGGTGAAAGTCCCTAATCCGCCCTAGTAGACAGCTTAACAAACAACTGAAAATTGGAGGTATATTGATCACAATGGTGGATAACCGAACGAACTATGTAAGAGATATATCTGATTTGATTCTTGATACATATGGAAACCAGATTAAGATTTTTCCACAAAGTATTCCATTTTCAGTACGAGCAGCTGAGATCAGTGCAGAAGAAATCAGCATATTTGAGCATGATCCAAAAGGAAAAGTAGCGGCTCATATTGGCAGATGACACAGGAGGTGCTTTTAGATGAAAGGTAAAAGTGCATCGAAGATAAAACTGACATCCTATGATGAATTAGTTGGTGGAGGAGAAGAAACGAACGATATCCAACAGGTTGCACTTGAGCATTTACATTCTTTCGAGAACCATCCATTTCAAGAATAATTATATCGTAGGAGATACTGATAATTTCCGTTATTTGGAAGAGGAAGACAGATAAGAATACGAACATGGTAAAACCTACTATTCACCAGTCAGTTTAAATATTGATTTGATCTTAAGTGATGAACAGTTAAAAAATGGTTGGGATACTGATTATTTGGGTATGTATGAAAGTATGGAAGAATATCAGTCAGCGCAAGGATATAAGGTTAATCTGATACAAGATAATAATGGTGACGAGAAATTAAATGAGGGAGTTGTTTCAGAAAAAATTGCAGTATTTGTTTCAAACGGAATAAGATATACGTTAAAAGGGCGTGTATCAGTTGATACAATGAAATAAATTTATTAAATATTCTAAAATGTGAAGAGGGTATATCTGCTGAAATGGATATACCTTCTTTTTGGGTAATTAAGTTGAGGCTAAAGGATGGACTGAATCTAAAAAGTACAGTAAAATCTACATTAGAAATGTTATCGGGAAATATTCGTGGAGGGGAACTAAAGGATGAAGAATGAAATTGTATTATTTACAGATGGTGATGTTAATATAGAAGTTCAAATCAATCCTGAGCAGGAGACAGTTTGGCTGACGCAAAAACAAATGGAAGTGTTGTTTGATGTTAAGCACGCTACAGTAAGCGAACATATTTCAAATATTCTTGTTTCAGGAGAACTGGATGAGACTTCTGTCGGTTTTTCCGACAGAAGTACAGGGGGACGAAAACCCAAAATTTATAATTTGGATATGATTTTGTCTGTCGGATATCGAGTTAATTCTAAAAGAGGTATAGCTTTCAGAAAATGGGCAAATAATGTTCTTAAACAGTTTATTTTGAAAGGCTATGCAATCAATGAAAAGCGTCTTCAGGCGCTTAAGAAAACAGTTGATATTCAGTCAAGGATGCTTGCAGATGCACTTGATATAGAGGAGAAAGATGTGCTCAGAGCTGTGAATGAATACACAGATGCATTGATTCTTCTGGATCAATATGACCACCAGGCATTAAGTAAGCCAAAGGGAAGTACTCCAGTATACCGCATTACTTATGAAGAGTGTGTTCAGATGGTTGGTCAGATGAAGGATTCTTTTGAAACAGATGTATTTGGTGTAGAAAAAGAGGCTGGTAAGGTACAAGGAATTATTGCCGCAGTTTACCAGAGTGTATTCGGACAGGATGCGTATCCATCCTTGGAAGAGAAAGCGGCGAATCTATTGTATTTTATGATAAAAGATCATCCATATGCAGATGGTTGTAAAAGAATTGCCGCATCACTGTTCTTGGAATTTTTAGACAAGAACAATGCGTTGTTCTTGGATGGAGAGAAGAGACTCAGTGATGGAACGTTAGTAGCAATTACATTGATGATTGCAGAATCAAAACCAGAAGAAAAAGATGTGATGGTAAAACTGATAATGAATCTATTGAAATTATAGTGGCATTGCATCGCTTTTATATTACAACAGTATATAATGAGATGAACTAACCTTGTGCCCACTGGGCACGAAGTTGGTTCAGTCACTATGGTGTCAGGAGAAATCCTGTAGCAAGTGGGGAATGGTTCGACTCCATTCCTCATTTTTTCGTGCAGAAAAACTATTCATGATAATATTTTGTCTTTCCACCAAGAAGAATTTGTGCAAAATGAATTTACAGACAGAGACGAGCTTCGATGTTTCTTGCTGGCAGTGTCTGGAATATATAGGATACAGTAATAAAAACTGTAAAGTTGTATATGAATCCGCTATATAAGCTCTTTATTTTATCTGGCAAACTCGGCTTAAAAAATCATATTCTACCTTCGAGGGGTATGCTTTTCTTCTCAAATAGAGTACGATTAATATAAGAAGGAGGTGCGATGGATGGATCTTATCAAAATCGGAAAATACATTGCAGGCAAGCGAAAGTCCCTGGGGATGACACAAAAGCAACTGGCAGAAAAATTAGGTATGAGTGATAAGTCTGTTTCTAAATGGGAGCGAGGAGTTTGCCTTCCGGATGTATCTGTTTATAAAGAACTTTGTTCGATTCTTGGTATTAGTCTCAACGAGTTTCTGGCAGGAGAAGATATAGTCCAAGAGAACATGATTCAGAAGTCAGAAACAAATATTATTGAAGTGATCCGAGACAATATAAATAAACAGAAATGCCTGAAGGTTATGAAATGTATATTATTAGTTATAGCTATTTGTGCAGTATCAATAATCGGATTTACCATATACCGTTTGAAAAAACCGCAGAATTTCATTGCGCCTCTTGCAGAGGATAGTATAGAAATGCAGACGGCAAAACTGCTTGCTGGACCGGATGGAGCATTCATCTACAAGTTTATCACAACGGATGAATATAAAAAACTCAGATTACATATTCACCGATATGAATCAGGAAGATTAAGTAATCAGGACAAAGTTGAAATAGGATTTGAAGATATTGGTTCACCAAAAAGTGGTGAAATCGTAATGGTGCCTGATTTTGACAATTATGTAATTAAACTAATTATTTCTGGAGATGGTAGTAAGTTGTCAACCGAAATTCCTATTTTAGAAAATGTAGAAGATAGAGAATACTATGGTAGATCCGCAACTGAAATACAAAATATCGTAGATATCCGATATAATAAGCAGCAGCCACTTATTGCCTTTCTTTATGATGATGAAACAATGAGTGTTCCGGCTTTAGATGATCTTGTAAATAGCCAAACAGAGTTTATTTCAAATAACGATTATGTGTATTATGTGGCATTTGAGTTTTGTAAGTAATAGACACATACATACGGAGAAGTAATGACAATAATGGCTCTGACCAGGGGGATATGGAGCAACGATTATTTTGCGGTTAGTTCTTTGATTTGCATGGTTATGGCTATTTATTCAGGACATAAAATGCTTTCTGGGAAAAAGAAAACCAAGAAAGAATTGGCGAATGCAGAAAATGAATAATGAACCAACCTTGTGCCCACTGGGCACGAAGTTGGCACAGTCACTATGGTGTCAGGAGAAATCCTGGCATCTTTTTTATGTCTTTTTACACTTTAAAAAATAATTTAAAAAAATTTCTAAAATCATGTCCTATAAGGTGAATGACCGTCAGTATGATTAATATAATTTCGTGATCCACGGTTAGGCTTTTTGATATTTTTCCTTACAATGTTTGGGAATATGGTATTTCATAAAAGGCATATGTCAAAAATATTATTGACATATGCCTTTTATAAGGCTATTATATAAGAAAAGCGAGAAAGGAGCAGTTTATGCCGAGACCAGTAAAATGCAGAAAAGTCTGTCATTTTCCCCAAATTTTAGAATTCCTTCCGGCAGGTGATACGGAGAAAAAAGCACCCATTGTTCTGACAGTAGATGAGTATGAGACAATTCGTCTTTTGGACAAGAATGGTTATAGTCAGGAGCAGTGTGCAGTATCTATGCAGATTGCAAGAACAACGGTTCAACGAATTTATGAGATTGCCAGGAAGAAAATAGCAGATGCACTCATTGATGGACATCCACTTAGAATCGAGGGTGGGGATTTCAGAATTTGTGATGGTCAGAGCAGCAACTGTAGATTTGGAGGCTGTTACAAACAGGAAATTTACAAAAAATATGCAGAAGAAAAAGGAGAAGGTATCATGAGAATAGCAGTAACATATGAAAATGGACAGATTTTCCAGCACTTTGGACACACAGAGACATTTAAGATTTACGATGTAGAGGAAGGAAAAGTAGTACATTCAGAAGTAGTAGATACGAATGGAAGCGGACATGGCGCATTGGCAGGAGTTCTTAATGCATTGAACGCAGATGTTTTGATCTGTGGCGGAATCGGAGGCGGTGCACAGACAGCGTTAGCGGCAGCCGGTATTAAGCTTTTCGGAGGAGTTTCCGGAGATGCGGATAAAGCAGTAGAAGCTTTTATCAATGAAACACTTGATTATAATCCGGATGTTAAGTGTTCTCACCATGAGCATAACCACGGGGAAGGACATACATGTGGCGAGCATGGATGTGGAAGCCATAGCTGTCATTAAGAAGAATAGCAATAATAATACGAAGGATGTGCTAAGGTAATAGAGAAGTTACCGTAGTGCATCCTTTTTGTGTTAGTTTCCGGAAAGATAATTTGTATTTTAAGGACAATAGTTAAAGTTTGTGGATGTTGTGACAAACCTTATATATTGATTATGTCTTTTTTCTTACTTGCGTACTATGAACTTAAGAAAAAAATGTTGACGGAAAGCAGGAAGATATAATTTGGAAGGTAGATTATGATATACTGTAAACAAGATATAGTGCAAAACGTAACAGAAAGGAGTATGCACAGTGTCAGAGAAAAAGAAATTTACAGTATACGTCGGAAGTGTAGCACTATGCGTAGGTGTGGCAGTTCTGCTGCATTATGTGTCATTTACCAATCCTTATCTGCAATCCGTTTGTCATCTTTTAAGACCTTTTATTTATATAGGACTTTATCTGGTATGGGCGGTTTCTTTTCAAAAAAGGATTATCCAAAAGGAAGCCAGGCGTTGTTTAATAATGATTGCAGCGATGATAGTTTTTTGGATGCTCATTCGTATGTGTAAATTTGAAATACCGTATGAGATGCCGACAGCATTGCGCTATGCCTGGTATCTTTATTATATTCCTATGGTGTTGCTGCCCACGGTCAGTCTTTATCTGGCATTTTATATACGGCAGCCGGAGAATTATAAATTACCGGAAAGACGATGTCTGCTGTTTTGTCCGGCATTGTTTCTGATAGGGATTGTATTAACGAATGATCTGCACCAGTTAGTTTTTACTTTCCCGGAGGGGAGACTGGGGGAAGCAGCTTCCTATGAAGTAGGCGTCTATGGATATGGAGCAATGTATTATGCTATAGTCGCCTGGGATCTTGGCTGTCTGCTGGCAGCACTCTTGATTATTCTATTAAGATGCAGAAAAATTAAAAACAGGAAAATGCTTTGGATGCCTTTTGGTGCTTATGGATTGTCGGTTGTCTATGGCATCGCCTATTATCTGAATCTGCCCTTTTGGAAAATATTTTCAAGCGATATGACGGCTGCATTATGCCTTTTGTTTGCTTTGATCATTGAAAGCTGCATCCAGTGCGGATTGATCCCTTCCAATACAGGATACGCACAATTATTTGCAGCATCTACAATTTCAGCACAGATTACAGATCAGAGTGGAAAATACATTTATCAATCGCAGGATTCGGAATATATTGCGCCGGAAATCGTAAGACAGGTAGTTCAAAGCCCGATCATGTTGGAAAATGGAATCAGACTGTCGGGAAAACCAATTTTGGGAGGCTATGTCTTGTGGAAGGAAAACCTGTCGGAATTACAGGAAATCGTAAGAGAGCTTGAAGACAGGAAGGAAGAATTAAAGGATGCGAATCTGATTGAGGAAGAAAATCTGAAAACAAAAAGAGAAGTAGAAAAACTTTCTGTGAAGAATCAGCTTTATGATAAAATACAGAAACAGACGGCAAGGCAGAGTGCACTTTTGACGGAATTCATTGAAGCATATTCTATGGAAGAAGATGAGAACGAAAGGAAAAAAATATTAGGGAAGATAGTTGTGATCGGAGCCTATATAAAAAGGCGTAGTAATCTTATTTTTATTGCGGAGCAGACCGTAAAATTTCCGATCAGAGAGTTGGAGTTATGCTTCAGGGAAACGATAAAGAATCTGGAATGGAATCATGTTGAGGCAGGTTTTTCTACCGCTTTAGATGAAATACGAAGTGAAGATGCTATGCAGATTTATGATTTTTTTGAAGCGGTTATAGAAGAATCTTTGGAAGATCTGTCGGCATTTACTGTAAATCTGAAACGCAGAGAGGAGCGGATCGTCATGTCTATGAGTGTGGAATGTAAAACAGATCTGCGGGAAATTGCCGGACGATATGGAGCTTATGCGGAGCAGGATTTTGACGGAGCATGGCTGCTTTCTCTGATTCCGGGAGGAGGTAGCGGCAAATGATAAAAACATTTGAAAACTGTTCGCCGGAGTATCAGATCACGATCATTTGCTTTTTTATTTTTTTGACTTTGCTGTATATGATTCTGGTTATTTATGAAGGAACAGGAAAAAGACAAAGAAAGATGTTGCTGCAGGATAGTGCATTGCTTATAGTTATTTTCCTTATAACATCCGGCTTGTGTGCGCGGCAACGGATGTTTAAAATACCATATGTGATTTTAATTGTTATGGGAATTTGTGGTTTTTTATATGTAGGAATGAAGATCTTTGGAATTCATAAGTACCGCAAGAACTGCCTGAGGGAAAATGCAGTTCAGGAGAGTCTGGACAATTTGCCGAGCGGAATTGTTTTTTTTGATGGGAACGGAATGCCTAAACTGATGAATCGGAAAATGTATCAAATTTGTCAGAATCTGGCGGGAAGAGATATACAGAATATTACAGAACTGAAGGAAGCACTGGAACATCCTCTGAAAGAGAATGTATTTTATGATGTTGATTTGAAAGTATACTGCTTTGCGGATGGAAGCGTGTGGAAATTTTCAGAGAAAGAGATTACTACGACAGCCGGAGATCGATTCTTTCAATTTCTTGCTTCTGAAGTGTCGGAATTATATCGGAACAAAGTATTGCTGAAGGAAGAAAATCAGAAACTTCAGGAAATGTCTGTGGCTATGAAAGAACTTTCTAAGAATGTAATAACTCTGACCAGAGAAGAAGAAATGTTATCTATGAAAATGAGAGTGCATGATAATCTGGGATATAGTGTCCTGGCGGCACAGCGGATGTTGATGCGGGAATCAGAAGCAGACCGGGATATTTTCCGTTCGCAATGGAAGCAGACATTAGATTTGCTGAATAAAGATAACGAGTCTGTGGAAGGCGAACAACTGCACAGGCAGGTGCAGGAAAGAGCGAAGACTTTGGGTGTGAAAATCATTTATACAGGAGAAAAAGTCTGGGAATCTCATATTTCCGAACTGATAGATACAATACTTTTGGAGGCGCTTTCCAATTGTGTCCGCCATGCCGGGGCAAGCGAACTGTATGTAAAATCCGGCAGTGAGGAACAAGAGTGGATTATAGTAATCACAGATAATGGACAAAAAACGGAGAAGAATGTCAAAGAAGGAGGAGGATTATCCGGTATACGAAAAAGGGTGGAGCAATATGGAGGTACATTGAGAATCGGTGCGGAGTCAAAATTTTCGATAATCGTTAAGATACCAAAGGAGGTGCGGAGATGATACGGGTATTAATCGTGGAAGACCAGCGTATGGCTCGGGAAGATATGGAAAATTATATCCAGTCCAGTGGGAGATATTGTCTGGCGGCATCTATCACAAACGCAGCTATGGCAGAAACCGTATGCAGGCAGAGCAAATGTGAACTTGTCTTGATGGATGTCTGTACGGAGAATGATGAGAGTGGTCTTGTGGCAGCAGAGAAGATTAAAAGGACCATGCCTCAGATAAAAATAATTATCGTGACTTCTTTAGTAGAGTGCAGTTTTATTGACAGGGCGCGGAAAGCGGGAGTAGAAAGCTTCTGGTATAAAGATGCCGGTAAAGAGGAACTGTTGGAGGTTATGGATCGCACGATGAAAGGGGAGAGCGTGTATCCGGATGCTCCACCGGTTGTGATGATCGGAACAGCGAAAAGCTGTGATTTTACACCGGGGGAATTAGCAGTTCTGCGATTAGTGGTGGAAGGAGAATCCTATAAAAAAATTGCAGAAAGTTTGTGTATATCACCGGAGACTGTAAAATGGCATATCAAGAATATGCTGCAGAAAACGAATTTTGATTCCAAAACGAAATTGGCGGTAGCTGTTACAAAGAAAAATCTGATTATAAACGGATTTTAAAAACAGCATTTTACTACCCACATGGGGAGTGTTTAAATCGCTGAAAACCGTTATCATATATTGTGTAAAAGTGTCTTAATCCTAGGATATTATTTTTGTTGAGATGTCAGATGCTTTATAAGATACTGTCTGGAAGGGAGAAAAATAATATGAGATATATTATGAGAAAAATCTGCTTGTTCCCGGTAATGATTGCGGTCATAGTTTTTACAGGGTGTGGGCAGAAGAAAAACGAAGATCCGGTAACCGTTACATTATGGCATGTATATGGCGGACAGACAGAATCGCCATTAAACGATCTGATTGATGAATTTAATGAAACGATTGGAAAAGAGAAAAATATCCGGGTACAGGTTGGCAGTGTTACAAATACGAATACGATACATGAAAATGTGCTGGCATCCGCATTTGGAGATCCGGGGGCTTCCAAACTGCCGGATATGTTTGTTTCCTATCCCAAGACAGTTCTGGCGATGCCAGATGATACGGAGCTTGTAGATTATTATGATTATTTTACAGAAGAAGAACTGAACGAATTTATTCCGGCCTTTTTGGAAGAGGGTGTCATTCATGAAAGACTTTCCATTTTGCCGGTAGCAAAATCAACGGAAGTTATGTTTATCAATAAAACAGCATTTGATCGTTTTGCAAAAGAAACAGGAGCGAAGATGGAAGATTTAAAAACATGGGAAGGACTCTTCGCAATGGCAGAACAATATGCTGCATGGACAGATAACCAGACGCCGGACATTCCTGGTGATGGAAAGAATTTTTTCGTTCATGATTATCATTTTAACTATTTTCAGGTAGGTGTAGAATCCCTGGGTGAAAATTTCTTTAAAGGAGAAAATCTGGCTTTCGGACCGGAATTTCAAACAGTGTGGGAACCTTATGCAAAAGCGGCACTGTCCGGAGGAGTATGGCTTCGCGGCGGTTATGCGACGGAACCTTTGCGAACGGGAGATTCGATTGTATCGGTGGCTTCGTCAGCCAGCGTGTTGTATTATTCAGACGAAGTTACGTATGCGGATAATACATCGGAAAAAGTAGAGATTGTTTCCATGCCATGTCCCGTATTTGCCAGGGGAGAAACGATGGTCATGCAGCGGGGTGCCGGTATTTGTACGGTAAAATCTACACCGGAAAAAGAAAAAGCCTGTATTACGTTTCTTAAATGGCTGACGGAGGCCCAAAAGAATGTGGAATTTGTGACCAGTCTTGGATATATGCCGGTAAAGCAGGAAGCTTTCGATGTTTACCTTCCGGAGGCGATCGAGAAGTTAAGTGATCCGATGTATGTATCCCTGTATCAGGCTTTTTTAAAGACGCAGGAGAACTATACATTTTATACTGCTCCGAAATTGGATTCCTATCTGGATCTGGAAACAAAGTTTGAAGAACTTATCAGGCAAACCCTGTCAGTAAAGCGGTTGGAGTGGCAGGAACATCCGGAAAATATGGATAAACTTGTTTCAGAGACATTAGAGGATTTCAAAGCAGCATACACACAATAATGTCTGCCGGATCGGCAAAAGAGGTGGCTGACATATGGGAGAAAAGAGAATAAATTTCCGGAAGATTATAAAAGGAATAAAGAGACAAGGCATCCGTATGCAGCAAAGACTGATTGTTTATTGGTGCGTGGTGATTTTAACACTTTTTTTAGCGACAGTTCTGTTACTGAGTATTATTGGAGTTCTTCCGGGAATGGATTTTAAAGTACGGGAAATGTTGTCTGCCCAACAGAAGAATACGTTGTCAGCGATGACAGAGCAGACCGACATTATGATGGCAAGAAGTATTTCTTTATCGGAAGATATTACAAAAGAATTGAATCAATGCCTGACAGCCAATGGAAAGACATTTTCAGATTTGAATGATAATCCTCAGCTGATCATGGATTTAGAATCTGCACTGTATCCCTCCTTGAAATCTGCATTGGATGTGAAGTATTGCAGTGGAGTTTTTGTTGTATTGGATGCAACGGTAAATACGAAGACGGAATATGCAGATACATCACGCATGGGAATCTACCTGCGCCTGTCTGATTTAAAGGCAGTAAATACAAGCAAACAGCACGTAGTTTTTTTCAGGGGAAATGCTGATATTGCAAGAGCAGAGCAGGTACAGCTCCATAACCGTTGGAATTTAGAATTTGATACGTCCGCATTGCCGGGTTATGAACAGATTATGCAGTTTGATGGGAACCGGCTGGTAGAGAGCTGCCTGTGGACAGACCGGCTGGAGCTGAGTGACACATGGGAGGATGTGCAGCTTTTATATGTCCCGGTTTTAGACAGTACCGGAAAAGTACGCGGTTTGTGCGGTATGGAGATGAGTAATCTGTATTTCAGGCTGTCTTATCCTATGGTGGAAGGTTCCTGTGGAAATATAGTGACAGTACTGGCTCCTATGGACAAAAAAGGAAACATCTATCTGGATAAGGCGATGTTCGGAGATACAAAGGAAACGTATCTTTCACCATCAGGAACGATGACAGTGAAGAAAGGAAAGTATTATAATACATATTCTACCGCTTTTGGGAATTATATAGGCAGGCATGAACTGCTTGAATTGAAGAGTTGTAATGGGATGCCGCTTGCGGCACTGACATTGATATCAGAAGCGAATTATGAAAAATTAACAGCGGACAATCGAAGGGACTGGATCATCGGTACGTTGTTATTCCTGATTTTATTATTGGTTGTTTCTGTCAGTATGTCCCGTCGTTTTGTGAAGCCGATTCTTCGGAGTTTAAAAGCACTGCAGGAGGATACGCTGACAGATGAAAATTTATCAGGAATTTCAGAAGTGGATGCACTGGTTGATTTTATGCAGAAAAAAAGAAATACGGAGAAACTGGAAAATGGAGGCATTCCTCCGAATATAGAAGAAATGCTCAAGGCGTTTGCTTTGCGCGTGGAAACTCTGACTCCGTCAGAGAGGATGGTTCTTCAGTATTATGTTGATGGATATACGATACAGGAGATTGCTTCATTGCTTTATATCAGTATTGGAACAGCTAGAAAGCATAATACAAATATGAATCGAAAACTGGGAATAACTGTCAGAGAGGAATTAATGCTGTATATTGAGTTGTTTCGAAAATGCGATCAGTTAGATAAGCTGACATATAATAGAACTGAGTAAAAGAAAAAGAGTCTGTACAGGCTCTTTTTTAGTTTGACCGACGATATCGTTTACATTTTTACAAAAAAGAAATTGCGTATATATAGTAGATAGATAAAAAAGAAACACTATATATAGTATACTAATCGTTCGTATTTTGGAAAATAAGCAAAATATACGAATGGCGACCATAGTATTTGCTTTCCGTATCTGTTACGCTTTCATTACGAAATGGTGGCCGCCCGATAAAAGAAAAAAATAATGGTGATAGAGCAAGGAGGTTAACAAGGAGGTTGAAATGTGGAATATATTACGAAAAAGGATTTAATAGATTGTTCTACACCGGATGAGTTTTGCTTTTCACTATGCTGCATGGAATGTAAAACAGTATGGAAAAGCACACCAATTCGTTTTTCCAAAGCGGGGAAAAAACCGGAAAATGAAAATCGGAAGATTATTTATGATACGCTTTATGACCGGGAAAAGAATTTAGCATTTCAAAAAGCATTGAATCAGGCGAAAGAAATATTTAATATTTGTCCGATATGTAAGCGTCTTGTATGTGACCATTGCTTTTTGATCTGTGATGATCTGGATATGTGTGTGCAATGTGCCGCAAAACTTAATGAAAAAGGTACTGTTGTAGGATAAAAACGAAAAAAGAAAAACGAAAAAGAAAGGAGAACTTTACTATGAAAAAATATGAGATTTTAGGAGGAAATTTACCAGTTGTCGTATGTGAATTAGCAGCAGGAGAATCTATGATCACAGAAAGTGGAAGTATGAGCTGGATGAGCCCGAACATGAAAATGGAGACGGTTTCCGGTGGCGGAATGAAGAAAATGTTCGGCAGAATGATGTCTGGTGATTCTGCGTTTCAAAACAGATATACCGCAGAAGGTACAGACGGAATGATTGCATTTGCATCAAGTTTTCCGGGAGCAATCAAAGCGCTGGAGATTAGCAGCGGTCACTCCATGATCGTGCAGAAAAGTGCATTCCTTGCTTCAGAAGAAGGCGTGGAACTGTCCATGCATTTCCAGAAAAAATTAGGAAAAGGCATATTTGGCGGAGAAGGTTTCATTATGCAGAGATTGAGCGGAAATGGAACTGCATTTGTAGAAATTGACGGACATGCAGTGGAATATGATCTGAGTGCCGGACAGGAAATATTGATCAGTACCGGGTACTTAGCGGCAATGGAAGAAACCTGTACGATGGATATTGTAACCGTAAAAGGAGTAAAAAATATGCTGATCGGAGGAGAGGGCATTTTTAATACTGTTGTTAAAGGACCGGGAAAGGTGATCTTACAGACAATGCCAATCAGCAAGGTGGCAGAATTGCTGACTCCGTTTTTTGCAGATAAGAAGTAGTTAAAAGGGGAGAGGCTTATGAGAAAAAAGTTGAATTTGTTATTAGGATTAGTGTTTATCATCAGTATGGCAGCACTGACCGGGTGTGGAGGCTCCGGAAAAGCAGGAGAGAAGAATCCATATGAAGGAAAATGGGTAGCGGTCTCCGCTCAAACGATGGGAATATCCGTCAGTGTAGATGAAGCTTTCGGTGGTGATTTTGAATTTGAAGTGAAAAATGGAGGAAAAGTATCCTTTTCAGTCGGAGACACTACCGGAAATGGAAAATGGTCTGTCGAAGATGATCAGTTTACCTTGAGCATCGAAGGAGAAAAAATGGTGGGAACCATCGGAAAAGATATCATTTCTTTTGACGACATGCTGGAGATGGGAGTAAAGGTGATTTTTGCAAAGGATGGAACCGATGCAATGGATCCTTCGCTCTATCTGACAGAGGAGGAAAGTGCAGTCATAGGTAAGTGGGCTTCTGAAAGCGTAGAAGAACTTTTAGGAGACGGACCGCAGACTTCTATGGAAGGAGTAGACAACATCAATGATGCACTGCGTCTTGATTTCAAAAATGACCGTAATGTAACAGTTATTTATAAAGGAGAAGAGATAGGGACATTCCCATGGTCAGTTGCACTGGGGTATTGTGCGATTGAATCAGATAACCCATCTCTCTCAGTGGCGATAAATGATGATGGCACGTTGAAAGTAGATTACAGTAATGACGAAGACTACTACACATTTCATTGTGTGAAAAGTGACGGTGAATAGTTGAAACGGATGTGGAAAGCGTGAAGGGAGGGAAGATACCATGAAAAAGAAATTGTGGTGTGTGTTGTGTATCATGACATGCATGATGATGATAGCGGCATGTGGACAAAAAAAGGCTCCGGAGAAGAAAAAAACAGAGCAGGCAGAAACAAAATTTAAGGACAGGGAAAATCTTAAATTAAATTTATTTACAGTGTATTATCCGAAAGCATGGAACTATGATAAAGAAAATATGAAGAAAGATAAAGACTACGCTCGTGTTAGATTTTTTGATGGAGATACAGTAGATGAATCCGAGAATGTCATTTATATAGAAGCAACAAAGGAGGATTCCTATAAATATCGAAATAGTTTAGTTGACTTCGGCGTGGATTTAGAGACATATGCAAAAGGGAAAATGGACACTGTAACAATAGGAAATGCAGAATATACAGCAATGCCGGAAGGTAATTCCGTAGAGAAAACGTATATGTATCGCCATGAAAAGTCTGGTACATCCTATGATATCAGAGTAAAGGGACAGGAAATAGATGATTCTGACAAAGAACTGCTGGAAGGAATTGTGCTGAAATTAAAGGATGAAGGAAATAAAGACGCACCATGGCCATGGGAGGGAGAGCCTCTTGAACCTGTATTGGCAAAGCAGATGGTAGGTTCTTATACAATCGTTCCGGAATATATTCCGTTTAAAGAAGCACAGGGTGTCATGCAGATCATGGAACATCAGTTTGTAAAACAGGGCAACCAGGTATTCCATTTGCTGGAGAACAAACTGGATACTTATGAATATTCAGAAAGCGGACTCAAATTCGTTTCTTCGATGGAACTAGACGATGATTGTGAATATTTGTCCGGAGATAACAGTGGAATGTTATATCTTTCGCCGGGAATCGGAGATGTAATTGGTGTAAAAGATGGAAAAAAGGCAATGCAGACAACCGTAGATGGACATTTGAATATGCATCCATCCGGAGAATGGGGAATCAGTTTCTGGGTGAACAGTGATACTCAGAAGATTGCAAATCAAGATGGTAACCTGACGGCTGAGCCGTGGATACTGACCGGATTAAACAATGATGAAGAACGCAAGGGACCATTTTCCATGTTAGATGACGTACAGATCACGAATAGTCATATCATGGTTGCCGGCTCAATGGCTGCGGAAGATGAAGGTACAAAAATTATTGTCTATGATTATGAAGGCAATCAGCTTTTGAAACTAGGCGGAGAAGACATCAGTTCTAAGGACAAGCTCGGTTCCATTACGGGCATGGCAGAAACAGAAAATGGTTTTGTGGCTACAGATGGAAATATGCGTGAAATACAATTTTGGGCAAAAGATGGAACACACATAGGTGCAATTTCTACAGATGACATATTCGGTGTCAGCTATCCATGGCTGGAAGACATGCAGCTGTTAGATGACGGCTCTCTGTTAATTATGCTGACACAGGAACGAGACGACGGATCAGCAAATGAATTAATGTTTTTCAGATTGACAGGTTTTTAATTGAAAAAATAAAAATCGCTTGCCGGCAGAAATTTATCTGCCGGCAAGTAATTTTTTGTCAGAAAAGCCTGCTTTTTTGTTGCCTGCATTTTCAGACATATGGGACTTGTGGAGGAAGTTGGAAAATTTGCATTTTGCATTTAAAAGATATAAAATGAATGTCTACGGAAAGAAAATAAGCGAATTTATGAAGGAGTTAGCGAATGTCAAAAGACGAATATTTAATTACAGATGCGCCTCTTAAAGCGCTGACTGTTTTTGCAATGCCTATGATTTTAGGCAGCTTTTTTCAACAAGTATATAATATGGCTGATTCTATTATCGTTGGTCAGTTTGTTGGCTCATCTGCACTTGCGGCAGTCGGTGCCTGTGCTGCACTTACGAATGTCTTCATTTGTATAGCATTGGGTGCCGGTGTAGGTGCAGGTGTGCTTGTGAGCCGTTATTTTGGAGCCAGAGATTATAGTAAAATGAAAACAATTGTGTCAACATCATTGATCAGTTTCCTGATTCTAAGCATACTTCTGGGTGTCTTTGGATTTTGTTTTTCCCATTCGATGATGAGTTTATTACAGACACCTGCGGATATACTGGAGGAAGCAGTACTGTATCTCCGTGTTTATTTTGTGGGATTTCCATTTCTGTTTATGTATAACATCCTTTCAACAATGTTCACTTCGATCGGTGAATCAAAGATTCCATTGGGACTTTTGATATTTTCTTCTGTTTTGAACATTTTTATGGATCTCTGGATGGTGGCGGGACTTGGTTTGGGAGTGTTTGGTGCAGCACTTGCAACGCTCATCTCACAGGGGATTTCGGCAGTGTTTTCACTTTTGATCTTCTTTAGCAGGATGCGCCGGTATCAAAGTCATTTTGACTGGTTTGACAGGCATGAATTGTATTCCATGCTGCGGATTGCTGTACCTTCGGTTCTGCAGCAGTCTACAGTGTCAATCGGTATGATGATCGTACAGGCAGTTGTAAATCCATTCGGTACACAGGCACTTGCAGGTTATGCGGCAACGATGAGAGTAGAGAATGTTTTTTCCTTGATATTTGTATCTATCGGAAATGCAGTCTCACCGTATGTTTCCCAGAATCTAGGCGCAAAGAAAATGGATCGTATTAAAAAGGGATATCACGCGGCACTGGTGTTAGATCTGTGTTTTGCAGTCCTTGCTTTTGTAGTCATTGAAACACTGCATACGCAGATTTCTTCGTTATTCCTGGGTAAAGATGGATCCGCCTTGGCATATCAGGTGTCAGGGGATTATATGAGATGGCTCGGTTACTTTTTCATTTTCATGGGTATCAAGATGGCAACCGATGGAGTACTTCGTGGGCTTGGAATCATGCGTCCGTTTCTCATCGCCAATATGGTAAATCTTGCGATCCGCCTGGCGGTTGCTTTGATTTTTGCGCCCCGGTTTGGCATTGCATTTGTCTGGCTTGCTGTACCGGCTGGCTGGTTTGCAAATTTTCTGATTTCCTATGTGGCACTTAACGGATGTAAAGTGTTCTCACCATGAGCACAGCCATGAGGAAGGGCATACATGTGGCGGGCATGGATGCGGTATTTAAAATAAGTCAGACAACATACAGAGATAGAAAAATAAGGGCAAAAAATTCGGTTAAAGAATTTTTTGCCCTTATTTCGTCTTGCGGCATATAATTCTAAAGGATATAGAGTAGTAGGTAATTTTATACCCCACCTAATGTTATAAACTATAGCTATAAAAGGGAAAACAGATCATTTATTTTCAAAGAAATGGAGGAACTGGCAATGAAAGGTTTTAACACAGGTGACGGTTATATGGGAATGGTAGATGGTGAATATATCTTATTTGCCAGCGAAGCGGATTATTATGATTATGTGAATGATTAGAGATGTGATTAATGGTGCTTAAAATGTGTAAAGAAAATTCCCATGTGTGCTATACTTTACTCATATCACGAAAAGGGGAATACTTATATGCCAAAAGGAACAAATCAAAAGCTAAAATTATACCGTCTCGCACAGATCATGCTGGAAAATACAGATGACGAACACTATATTACCATGCCGGAAATCATGGAAGAACTGGGAAAATACGAAGTGACCGCAGATCGCAAAACAATCTATGCAGATCTGCGTGATCTGTCTGTACTCGGGATCGAGGTAGAGGGCGAACCCATCGGCAACCGCTATCATTACCGCGTAGTCAACCGCCCATTCGAACTGCCGGAATTAAAGCTTCTGGTAGATTCCATCCAGTCTTCCAAATTCATTACAGAGAAGAAGACCAACACACTGATAAAAAAGCTGGAAAAGCTGGTCAGCAAATACGATGCACAGAGGCTGCAGCGACAGGTGTATGTATCCGGAAGAATTAAGACGATGAATGAAAGCATCTATTATACTGTCGATGCAATCCACAATGCGATTTCTGAAAATAAGAAGATCAAGTTCCAGTATTTCCAGTGGAATGTGAAGAAAGAGATGGAACTGCGTCACGGAGGAGCGTGGTATCATATCAGCCCGTGGGGATTGTCCTGGGATGATGAGAATTATTATATGATCGGATATGATACAGAGGCGCAGCTGATCAAGCATTACCGGGTGGACAAGATGCTGCATATCCGGATGTCGGATGAATCCCGTGAGGGAAAAGAACACTTCAAGAAGCTGGATATGGCGGATTATGCCAAGAAGAGTTTCGGAATGTTCAGGGGAAAGGAAACGTCTGTAAAGATGCTGGTAAATAACAGCCTTGCGGGCGTGATCATTGACCGGTTCGGGAAAGATGTGATGATGATTTCGGAAGACGAGGATCATTTCCGGGTGAATGTGGACGTGCATGTGAGCAAACAGTTCCTGGGATGGGTATTCTCGCTGGGGGAAGCAGTTAAGATCATTGGACCGGATGAGGTTGTGGAGCAGATGCGGGGAGAGGCCCGGAGGCTTATGGAGCAGTATGGGGAGTAGGAAATGGATTCTGAAATAGCAAAACAAGAACACGATTGTAAACTCGCGAGAAAAATAAGTTGACAATCAAAGCGAAATACGATAAATTGTTAACCATAAACTGAAAGGAAGGTTAACAATTTAATGAACACAAAAACAAAAAAATTATCCACCGTAAGTATGGTATTATGCGGAATGTTCGCGGCGCTGGTTGCCATAGGAGCATTTATCCAGATCCCGGTTCCATATATGGATTATTTCACACTTCAGTTCTTTTTCGTATTGCTTGCAGGATTGATTCTGGGGGCTGATAAGGGAGCAATATCTGTAGGATGTTATGTATTACTGGGACTCGTCGGAGTACCGATCTTTGCAGCAGGCGGAGGAATCGGATACATATTCCGGCCAAGCTTTGGTTATCTGGTCGGATTCATTGTAAGCGCATATGTAACCGGAAAAGTATGCGAAAAGCTGAAAGCAAGTTACAAGAACTATCTGCTTGCCTGTCTTGCAGGATTTGTTGTGACATATGCAATCGGAATCGTGTATAAATTCATAATCTTGAACTTTTATGCACATACACCGGCAACGCTGGGCGTGATCTTTTTGTCCTGCTTCCCATTAGATATGCCTGGAGATTTTGTATTATGTCTGCTGGCAGCCGGTGTGGGACTTAGAATGCGAAAAAGCGGATTTTATCTGAGTTAATAAAAAAAGGGGCATGAGATTATGGCAAAAGGAATATTTGTGACGGGCACAGGCACAGATGTAGGAAAGACGTATGTCACAGCATTAATCGTGAAAAAGCTGGTGGATGCAGGAATTCATGCAGGCTATTATAAGGCTGCATTATCAGGTGCAGAGTCCATAGAAGAAAGTGACGCAGGCTATGTAAAGAAGATTGCCGGTATCATACAGGAAGACAGCAGCTTACTGTCATATCTGTATCAAAATGCGGTGTCTCCGCATCTGGCTGCCAGAATAGAAGGGAATCCGGTTGATCCGGAAACGGTAAAAGCAGATTTTGACAGGGTAAAGAAAGGGTACGATTATGTCACGGTAGAAGGAAGCGGCGGCATTGTATGTCCGATCCGCTGGGAGAAAGAGCATGAGATCCTGCTGGAAGACATTGTGAAAATGCTGCATCTGAATACGCTGGTGATCGCAGATGCCGGACTTGGCACGATCAATGCGGTTGTCCTGACGGTAGAATACATCCGCAATCATGGAATGGATGTAAAAGGAATCATTCTGAATCATTACTCGGGTGGGGCGATGCAGGAAGATAATGAGAAAATGATCGAGAGATTAACGGGAGTCCCGGTGATTGCCAGGGTAAGAGATGGTGCTAGGGAGCTTGAGGTTGATCTGGAAGTGTTGAAAAGGGTGTATGATTGATGATGAGAAGAGGAAATTGACTGCGGTTGATTTCCTTTTTGATGTATGGAAATAAAAAATAAGGTGAGAATATTATACCCCACCACATGAATTATACTATCGTATACAGTCATCGGAGAGTCTATGAGTGCAGGTCGTCTGTATGACAAGATCGGTGACACGGCATATGCGAAGGTGGTATTGGTTACACCGGTAGGAACAATCTGCAAGATCTGTAAAAAGAGTATGAAAAGTGAACAGGAGGAAACAGCCTGGATTATCCTGTGATAGATATGGAAGAAGTCGTAGAAATATGACTTCTTCTTGTGTGTTAATGGTCAGAGAAGTATAATTAATATTAGGAAATTCGAAACCATACAAATATAAATACACCGGAGAAATACCATGTTCAAAATAATTGAAGGAGATTTCAAAAATAATAAATACAGTAATGAAGAATATCTGGATAACTGGCCAATGTTATATATTCTGGAAAATGGAAAGAAAGCCTATATAGGTGAATCCAATCATGTAAAAACCAGAATGACACAGCATGCGACAAATGAAGAAAAGCGAATATTTAATAAGGTCCACTTCATATATTCCAGATTGTTTAATCAATCGGTAACCTTTGATTATGAATCCAAGTTGATTCAGTATATTGTCGCAGACGAATTATTCCAGGTTACGAATAAGAATTCCGGAATAGCAGATAAGCAGTATTATGAGAAAGAAAAATATGATGAAAAATTCGAACTGCTTTGGCGTAAGCTGCAAAAAGAAAAACTGGTCAAACATTCTCTGGAAGAAATTGAAAATTCAGATCTATTCAAATATTCTCCATATAAAGAACTGAACGACAACCAGCGGAAAGCAGTGGAAGATATACTTGCGCAGATTGAGAGTGGAAATGTGAATCGTGTAGTGGTAAATGGAATGCCGGGAAGTGGTAAGACAATTGTGGCGGTATATCTTATGAAATACCTGGCAGATAGCGAAGAATTTGCCGGGAAAAAGATTGGATTCGTTGTGCCGCAGACTTCGCTCAGAAAGACGATGAAGTTCATCTTCCGAAGTATTTATGGATTGACGCCATCACAGGTACTGTCCCCGTCTGATATCACGAAGAAAAAATATGATATCTTACTGGTCGATGAAGCACACAGACTTCATCAATATAAAAATATTTCCTATAGGGGAGCTTTCAAGAAAAGCTGCGAGCGGCTGGGTATGACGACGGATGCAGATGAACTAGACTGGATATTAGAACAATCAAAGTGTGCAGTGTTATTCTACGATTACAATCAGGTGGTTGGTCCGTCGGGCATTGATTATGAAAGATTCGAAGAAAAAATGAGAAATCCTTATAAGAAACATACAATATCGTATTTTACTCTTGCAACGCAGATGAGGGTGCAGGGCGGAAATGACTATATTGCATTCATAAAGGATCTATTGGCCGGAGCTGCTGACCGGAAGTATCATTCGAAAAAATATGATTTGAAATTATATTCCGATTTTTCAAAATTTGAGAAAGATATGTATGCCAAAGAGGAAGAAACAGGGCTTTCCCGAATGGTAGCAGGATATGCATGGCCATGGATCAGTAAAAATGACCGGAGCAAAAAGGACATAGAGATACAAGGTGTAAAACGAATGTGGAATCATTGTACAGAAGGATGGGTTCATACAGGAGAAGCAATCGATGAGGTGGGATGTATTCATTCCATTCAAGGTTATGATCTGAACTATGCGTTTGTTATTCTCGGAAATGATATTGGATATGATAAAACAACAGGACAGATCATTATCCGGTCAGAATGTTATTTTGATAAAAATGGTAAAATAACGGCATCATATGAAGAACTGAAAGAATACATCACAAATGTGTATTATGTGCTGATGACCAGAGGAATCAAAGGAACATACTTGTATATATGCGATGATGAATTAAGAGAATACTTTAGTAAATATATCGAAGAGGAAAACTAAGATGACAGAAGAAACAATTAAAGAAATACTAAAATTCAGAGATGACAGAGACTGGAAACAATTCCACAATCCGAAAGATCTGGCAATCTCCATTTCGCTGGAGGCAGCAGAGCTACTGGAAGTATTCCAGTGGAGCGGTGCGGATATCTCAAATGAAGGAAAACAGGAAAAGATAAGAGAAGAACTGGCGGATGTTGTGAATTATTGTGTCTTGATGGCAGATGCCTGCGGACTGGATCTAGATGAGATCGTGCGGGAGAAGATCAAGGTGAATGCAAAGAAGTATCCGGTGGAGAAGGCTAAGGGGAAGAGTGCGAAGTATGATAAGCTGTGATTGAACCGGAGATATAGAAAATAGTCATTGACGGACATTTATACATGAATTATTATTTTAATAACGCAATGCGTCTGGAAGGTGATTTAATGAGTCGAGGAAAAGAAGTAAAAGAATTACGGGAAAAAATGGGAATGAACAGGAGAGAGTTTAGTGATTATTATGGTATACCGTATCGCACTGTTCAAGATTGGGAAGCTGAGAAGAGAGAACTTCCGGAGTATCTTTTGCGTTTGATGAAATATCGGGCGGAAGTGGAATATATGATGAAAAGTAAGTCGTAAGACTTATTTTTTTACTGATAATATAACGCAACGCGTTAACTGTGAGGAGAGATAAAATATATATGAAGAAGGAATATGTAGGAAAGTGTTATGAAGTTGTTGAAACAGCGGATCAAGTCTTTATTGGAAATGATTTTCCAGCAGAATTAAAAGGATCTGAAGATACAAAACGATTGTGTGGTGCTAATGCAAAAGCCAAAGCAAATGCGACACAGAAAATTCCTACGTTATTGAAATGTGCAACTAACAAACGATGGCAGGAAAATTTTAAGGGGAAGCATAAAGTTGATGCAAAATATGGCTGGTATCGTTTTACAACTAGGTTTGCATTACCTATTTATAGTAGTGATTTAAAAGAGGTGGAACGATTTAATATATACAGGATAGAAATGTTAATTCGGCATGCAGCCGATGGAAATCTATATTTATATGATATGGTGAATATAAAAAAAGAAACGAGCACCCCGCTTAGGCAATAGCCGTACGGTAACAAACCCATTTCTTATATATAATATTAACCTGCTTGTTAATAAAAGTCAACTATAAAAATTAAAAAGATGATAAGTTGTGCCGCTTCACCAAGTACAGTATAATTAAAATATCATTTCAATTCAAAAACATAATGTAAGGAGCACCGCTATGTCTACACCTCATAAAGAAAAATTAATCCGAGTCCTTCAACTTTTTCAGACTACTGATGAAAAAACACCGATGAATGCTGTGCAAGTAAGTCAGAAACTGGAAGAAGAATACGGAATGGAAAATGTACACCGTACATCCATTTATGACGATGTGCGTTTGTTGCAAAGCTGCGGTTATCCGATTAAGCAGGCAGAAAATTCACATAAAGGATGGTATATGGAGAAACATTTGCTGGAAGACTGGGAAATTAAGCTGATGTTAGATTCGGTGCAACAGGCAAGGTGTGTGTCCGTTCATGAAGCAAATGAGATTCGAAATAAGCTGTTAAATCTGACGAGTCAGAGAGGACGAAGTAGATTTTCGCATATGATTATGCCGCTGCCCGGAAATGTCAGGGGTGTCGGTCAGACCGTTAGATAATGGAAAGTATAAAGCGGTATTTAAAAAGATGGACAGTGTGACATTGGTTGGCTGGTTTGTACAATATGCGAATCGATTTAAAGTCATATCACCGGAGAGTCTGAAAGGTAAAATTATAGAAAATTTAGAACAGGCACAAAGCATATATAGTGAGTAAGAAAAGTCCTACATATAATATGTGGGATTTTTTTGAAGTAAGATACATAAGTGTTGCGATATTACGACAGTAGATTTGCTAAAATGATAATAACTATGAATGATACGACGAGAAATAGATTTTATAAATGTAAATGCATGTGGAGTTTTTGAAGATGGGAGTAGATGAATGGAAGAAATAGTGACAATTTTATCAACAAGAGAATGGGCAATTGCCATATGGGGTACAGGATTCTTTGTATGGATGTTGACTCAAAGGGAAATCCGTAAAAGTTTATGGAACGTTATTAAAATCCTCTTAGGCAAAAATTTAAGATACTTTTTTCTGATAATTGCTTTATATGTGGCGGGAATAACCATGATATTTTATCAGTTACCATTCTGGAATAATATATATTTAAAAGATATTATATTATGGTTGATCTTTTCTGGAATATCATATTGTGTGAATTCTATTATAAAGGGTGATGCAGAGCATTTGAAAAGCACAGTGAAAGATAACTTTAGAGTAATAGTTATTTTCGAATATTTTATTGGAACATTTACATTTAAATTTTGGATTGAAATGTTGATTATTCCGGTAATAACAATATTAATACTTATGAATGTGGTAGCAGAATCTGAAGAAAAATACAGGAGAGTTCATAAGCTAATAGATATTGTGCTGGCATGTATTGGTTGGTATATGCTTTGGGGTGCCGCGAATGTTGGATTAAAAGAGTATAAAGAATTAAATGCAATCAATACACTGGTTAGTTTTATGATTCCAATAGTATATACAATTTTAATCTTGCCGTTGGAATTTGGACTGGAGATATATTCTGATTATGAACAAGTATTTGTCAGGATGAAATTTCGTGATAACCAAGATAAGAAGATTCAAAGGAAACATCGATGGAGAGTGATTCGAACTTGTAAATTATCACTTCGGAAAATATTGTTGTTCAGAAAAGAATATGTGAATAAAATGTATGGTTTAATGTCAGAAGAAACATTTGATAATATAATGAGAGAATTCAAAGAAGAGAGTGATAAGTAATAAAAGGTGAAAAAAGATAATGGTTATTAAGTTGCTGAATGCTTTGTGAAGGAGAGTATACTCTTTCTTGTATCCATCCACTCCCATGCAGTATAATAAATACAAGACAATATTGGAACAAGTATCACACCCTCAGGAGGCAACCGTGAACGCAATAAACGAACCCACAAAATCAACCACAACACTAGACTACTACAACAAAAACGCAAAAAAATTCATCACCGGCACCATATCCGTAGACTTCGGCACCATACAGAATCACTTCCTGGACAAACTGCATCAGGGAGCAGAAATCCTGGACTACGGCTGCGGTTCCGGCCGCGACACAAAATATTTCCTGGAGCAAGGATACAAAGTCACTGCCATAGACGGTTCACAGGAACTATGCAAACTTGCAAGCGAATATACAGGCATCCAGGTAAAACACATGCTGTTCCAGGACCTGGATGAAAAAGAAGCCTACGACGGAATCTGGGCATGCTCGTCAATCCTTCATGTTCCGGCAAATGAACTGCGAGACATTATAAAGAAGATGGCAAACGCTCTTCGAGCCCACGGAATCATTTACACATCTTTCAAGTACGGGACATTCGAAGGGGAACGAAACGGCAGATATTTTACGGATATGACAGAAGAGACATTTGCAAAATTGATTCAGGATATGGATGAATTAGAGATAGAAGAACAATGGATTACATCAGATGTACGTCCGGGGCGGGGAGAAGAAAAATGGCTCAATCTAATTTTGAGGAAAGAATAGATACATATGAGATCGAATCTACGAATGTAATGACCGGGGACAGAGACCGGAGCCGGTATCTATATTATCAACTGAAAATGAGTATGGCAGAAGCGAAGCAGATTGATATCATCGTCTCATTTCTGATGGAGTCGGGTGTGCGGATGCTCTTAAATGATATGAAGCGGGCGTTGGACCGGGACGTGAAGATCCGTATCCTGACGGGAAATTATCTGGGAATCACACAGCCGTCGGCTTTATATCTGATCAAGAGCGAGCTCGGTGACCGTGTGGATCTGCGCCTGTATAATGAAACATCACGCTCATTTCATCCAAAATCTTATATCTTTCATTATGAATCTTCGAATGAAATATACATCGGATCATCGAACATTTCCAAAAGTGCGTTAACTTCAGGAATCGAATGGAATTACAGATTCAGTGATACGCTGGACAAAAAGAATTATGAATTGTTCTATGCTACATTTGAAGATCTGTTTCTGAACCATTCGATCATTATAGATGATGAAGAATTAAAACGATATTCCAAGGCATGGAAGAAGCCGGCGGTGTCCAGGGATCTGGCGAAATATGACACAGCAGAAGATAATGAGGACAGGAATACTGAAAATGTCCGAATGTTGTACCGCCCGCGGGGAGCACAGATAGAGGCATTGTATGCGTTACAGGAAAGCCGCATGGAAGGTGCGGCGAAAGGACTTGTATATGCGGCCACCGGAATCGGAAAGACATACCTTGCTGCATTTGATTCGGCAAAATATGAACGGGTGTTATTCGTTGCACACAGAGAAGAAATCCTGAAGCAGGCGGCGGTTTCTTTCAAAAATGTGCGGAACTCGGAGGATTATGGATTCTTTGACGGAAAAGAAAAGGATACGGATAAATCCGTCATCTTCGCATCGGTGGCGACACTTGGAAGACCGGAATATTTGAATGAGACATATTTTCCGGCAGATTATTTTGACTATGTGATCATTGATGAATTCCATCATGCGGTTACAGATCAATACCGGAGAATCGTAGAGTATTTTCAGCCGCAATTCTTACTGGGATTAACAGCAACACCGGAAAGAATGGACGGAAAAAATATCTACGAAATCTGTGATTATAACGTGCCATATCAGATTTCCTTAAAAGAAGCGATCAACAAAGGAATGCTTGTACCATTTCACTATTACGGCGTGTATGATGAGACGGATTATTCCAGGCTGCGGATCGTGAAGGGGCGTTATGATGAGCAGGAGCTGAATCAGGCTTATATCGGAAATGAGAGAAGATATGATCTGATTTACAAATATTATCGAAAATATCGTTCTTTGCGTGCAATCGGATTCTGCTGTTCCAGACAGCATGCAGAAGACATGGCAAAAGAATTCTGTCAGAGAGGAATCGCATCCGCAGCAGTATACAGTGGTGAAAATGGAGCATATGCCGAGGAGCGTAACGAAGCTATCCGCAAATTGAAGAACGGAGAGATACGGGTAATTTTCTCTGTGGATATGTTCAATGAAGGTGTGGATATCGCTTCCCTGGATATGGTAATGTTCCTGCGCCCGACGGAATCTCCGGTCGTATTCCTGCAGCAGTTGGGACGAGGACTTCGTCTATATAAAGGAAAAGAATATCTGAACGTATTGGATTTTATCGGAAATTATGAGAAAGCGGGGAAGGCACCGCTGTTGTTAAGCGGAGAGCAGTCATTTAGCAAGAAAGGATCCTGCGAGTATCAGGATCTGGAATATCCGGATGATTGCATCGTAGATTTTGACATGCGTCTGATTGATCTGTTCAAGGAAATAGATAAGAAGAAATTAACACTGAAAATGCAGGTCCGGCAGGAATATTATCGTGTGAAAGAACTATTGGACGGAAAACGACCGAGCAGAATGGATTTATTCACTTATATGGATGATGAGATTTACCGGATTTGTGTCAGTGGCAGCCATGCGAAAGAAAATCCATTCCAGCATTATCTTGATTTCCTGTATGAACTGGGTGAATTGTCAGAGGATGAGCAGGAGTTATACGCGGGAATCGGACGAGAACTCATTCAGACCATCGAAACTACGGAGATGCAGAAAGTGTATAAGATGCCGATCCTTTACAGCTTTTATAATCATGGAAATATCCGGATTGCAGTTACGGATGAAGAGGTATTGGAGAGTTGGAAGGAATTCTTTGATACCGGGACGAACTGGAAGGATTTCCCGAATGTGAATGCTTATGAGGATTATAAGAAAGTGACGGATAAGCAGCATCTGAGTAAGGCGAAGCGGATGCCGATTCGATATCTGAAGGCGTCAGGGAAAGGATTCTTTGTGGAGAAGGATGGATATGCGCTGGCGTTGAGGGATGAGATTGGAGACGTTGTTGGGAATATAGCGTTTGGCGAGCAGATGGGGGATGTGCTTGGGTATAGGAGTTTGGAGTATTATCGGCGGAGGTATGAGAGGGAGTAGAAGAGAAGTGGATTAAAGCTGACGGGAAAGGTCAGCTTTTGATATAGGGAAATTTTAGAAAAATAGTAGAAAAAGTGACAAAAAGCGACAGATTTTTGAGTGTTATGTGTATTTATATATGTAAGGTATATCTATATGGTTAGATATAAAGTATATCAAAGCAGTATAGAAAAAGATTAATTAATTTGCGGGTATAAAAAGGAGACCTAAATAATATGGAAAAAAGAAAAGATATTGATATGCTTAGATTTTATGGCGGGGATATTCACCAAAAAAATAAAGAAGGGGAATATGTAATTACGAATAATCTGGTAAATCCAAAAAATAAAGAAGATATGTTATGGGGAGATAGAGATGCGTATCGTACATTAAATGCCTTGTTGTTTGAGGGAATTGAAAATGAAAAAGAGAGGATATATAAAGAGAAGCGTAAGCTAAATCCAGTCTTTATAGAATTAATTGAAAATACTCTTGAGATATATAGAGGAATTTTCGCAGTAATGTGTCGGAAAAAAGGAAAACAGTTGTCGGTTTCAAAAATCAAAAGAGTAGATCGAAAAGCATCATTAATGGCGTACCTTAAGGGATATACGGAATCGTTTGTTTCTTGCACTAAGGGGGAATATGATGATGAATTTGCTGCTAAAAATAATATAATACTTTTGGAAATAGAAAGTTTAGAAAATACCCCATATGTGGATTACCAACAGGTTGTAACAATGCAAGAGTATCGCAACTATGATGAAAAAGAAGTTTTATTTCCACCATTCCTTTCTTTAAATGTAAGCGAAATAGAGTTAACAACAAAGGATAACCATATCAAGGATATGTACGGAAAACCACCTGTGGGTAAGTATCAGTTGAAGATGGAGGAATTTCCAGATTATCGAAATGTCATAACGTCTTCCAGAGAAGAATTATTAAATAAGATACTGGATGAAAAAGATAAGGCGGTTTTATGTTTAGAACATATGAATAATAATATGTGGAAAGAAGATTATCAGAAATATGTGGAGTGGAAAAATAATTTACACAGTTATTTAAAACTTATATATTCTGATATGTGGTATGGAGAACGGGAAAAATAAAATATTTTAATTCGGAGACTAGATATGAGTAATAATGATGATAAAGACAGATGGGAAACGTTTTGCAAATTATATGATAAATTGTCTTCTAAAGAGGAAATGCGGGAGTTGTTTGAAGAGGAAATTAAATGTTTTTCGTTATATTTGAGCCATGTGAATCAAGATTATGTTTATAATGCAACATTCTTACCACAATTCAATGATGATTTCTGGAATTTTTTATGTGCGTTTAATAAGAAATATAAAATTGTAGAAGAATTATTTGATGCAGCAAAAAAATATTATAATGTCACTTTGAAAATTGACAGATATTGGATGATGACAGTAGATGAAAAGGGAAAGATTAAGAAATCCACTTTAAGTGGTGTGGATTATATCTGTGAAAAAGAAATGATGATAGAATGTAGCATTTTATATAATTTAAAACGTTATACTTTTCGAAGAAATGAGATGATTATTTTTGGAGATGAAAGCTTAAAAAAAGTGCATGAGGATTTAAAAGCGTTTTTAGAAAAGCATTCATCAAAAGACAAAGAGGAGTCTAAAAAATGAGCAGGATAACAAAAGAAGAAATTGAAAAAACTAAATGTGGCAGATTTTTATTGTCTGATGAAAATATATATCTTTCTATATATTCTTTGAATTCGTATGTATTTGAATATAATCTCTTAAATACAGAAGATCGTATCTTATATCACCGGTTACAGGACAAATTTGATGCAAGACTTATTAATGGAGTGATTACACGAGTAAGAGAACAAATTATAGAGTTATTTGATGAGGATAAATATATTGAAGCAAAAGTTTATTTTAAACCCAAGAAATTATCTGAAAATGGAGAATTGGAATTTAGACCACTTCATAGTACCGGTTTAATTACTCAGATAGCAATCGTATCGATGCTTCATTTATTTGTTTATGAAATACCTGAAGAAGAGGAAGGAGATCCCAAATTGCGGCTTTCAAATTTAAGCCGGTTAATACCATCTGACTTTTATGGAAACAGAGTTTCTGTGAAGCCAGAATATTTATTTAAACCATGGAAGCAGCAGTATCAAAAATATAATCAGAACAGTAATGATGCGTTAATGAAGTATCATACTTCGTTAGAATATAAATATGAAGTGACATTGGATTTGGAAAATTTTTTTCCAACAATTAACCCGATAATTATTTACCGTTATATTATCAATCATCTTCCTGCATATTTGAATGATGAAGAAAGAGAGATGATGAAAAGAGTATTGCAAAAGCTTTTATTTTGTAAGCTTACTACAACATTTGATGAAAAAACAGCAAGACAATACTATAAAGTAACAAAGGGGGCTGGCAATTATGACAATGTGAATAAAATAGAACAAAATGAAAAGGAATGGTGGGATTTTAAGGAAAAATCAGATAAATTTGTAAGGGGGATTCCGCAAGGACTGCCACAATCATATTTCCTTGGAAATATATATATGATATCTATTGCTGAGATTTTCAGAAAAAAATTTACTGGAGTAAGTTATTTTTACGTAGATGATTCTGTTATTTTTACAAATGATGTGAGGGAAGATAATTTTAAGGAGCAATTAAAAGAACTTAATAAACAAATTGCAGATGAAGCTAACAATTTTGAAGAAGATAGTGCAATTTATCCCGAGGGAACAGAAAAATTTTATAAGAGTAATCTGTATGGAGTTAATGTGCATTTAGACGGAAAAAGTAATTACACACGTTTAGATAATCTGGATGATAGTGAAGTGTATTTGAAGTGTATAAGTCGTGAAATGTCTCAGGCCGGAAGTGATTTTTTCAGAATGTACTCAGATGAAGAGAATAGGAACTTAGAGGAAAAATTAGATGTTTTATCTAAACAAGTAAAAGCAAAACGGGATCAGTTAGTAGAGGAGAAAAGTCAGAAAAGAGACAGCGGGAATGAAGATGCGATAGAAAAAGATGAAGATGATACGCAAAAATTTGAAAAAAGACTTACAAGATATTATAGATTTTTTGAATACAGAAAACAAAGACTTGTTGCTATGCATCAACCGGAGAATGGATCAGATGAAGATTACAAGAAAGAATTGGAAAAGATTATTTATTCAGAACTTTCGGAAGAAGATATGGAGGATGATGAGAAAATATTGCAGGCATTTATGAATTCTTACGGAGCGGATATATGGGATGCTGCAATTGGAATGTATCAGACATTTGCAGATGATAAAGAGCAGGCTGTGTTAAAGAATTACATATTAAAAATAAATGAGCTTTGCTATGGGAATGCATCAGTAGAATTTTCTTATTTAGAATGCACATATAGAGATTTGTTGAGAAATAAAGAAGAGAATGATTATTCGGTCGAAGATGAAGGAGATATATTTGAAGAGACATTAAAAAGATATATGACAGAAGAAGATTTAAGAGATACATACAATGATCCATATAAAACTTTAAAAGCTTTAGCAAGGGTGAGATTAAAAAAATATGTAAATAAGCATTACGAAGTGGCAGAAGATTATAGTTCTAAATTATTGAAAAAAACAGATGAAGAGATTCTTAAAATACTTTTGTCAGAAAATGAGAAACTTCCTTCAAGATTGAGAATTGTATGTGCAAGTACACAAAAAATTATCAGGATGGTATTGAATACTGTTTGTTCGTATTTGTTTAATGTCGAGGTATCTAATCATCCGGTTTTAACCCAAAATAGTAAAAAGGCATTAACATATGGAGAACTTAGAATTTTATCGTTTGTGCGTAATTCTTTATTTACTATAGAAGAGTTCAGAAAAAGGGAAATATTACTTGATGATAAGCAAAACAAAGATACCGCAGATTACTCTATTATGAAGGTATTAGAAATTTATCATTCTTTTGTAAAAGATCCGGTTTCAATTGATAAGTTGATAATTACACATAAATATACTTGTGATGTTTGGAAAAATGGATCAAAGTATTTGTATTTTTACACATTGCATAATCAGGAACATGCAATTGTATTAATTCAAAATATTGTAAAATTAATTCATGCAATTGATTTTTTGAAAATTTCTGCGATTGATTATTATATTTTGTTCCTTGCTTGCTATCTGCATGATATTTCCATGGTAAAGATTCCGGCTTTGGATAGTTTTTTGACTGATACGAATGAAGCAGATGAATTAGCACAAGAATTGTTAGACGAGTTTAATAAAGAACTTCAGAAGGACAATTTGGAAGAAAAGATAATAGAAAATGAAATAAAAAAGAATCAAAATTTTTATGAAGATGAATTGGATATTTTAAGCGTAAAAAAATATATGCTTGAGAGTTATAAAAAATTGGATGAGTATTTTGAAAAGAAGATTCGCGGAAGACATGCAATTGACAGTTCATCTGAAATAAGACAGAGGGCTGAAATAAAATATTTGGATATGCCGATGCGTGAATTGGTAGCAGAAGTTTCAGAAGCACATGGTGCAGATGAAAGAAATATTTATAGTATAAAATCGAATGCTTCAAGTCGGCTTATGAGTATAAAATTTGATAAAATACTTCTTCGACTTGCAGATTTGTTGGATATGAGCAGCTACAGGGTGTCGAAACCAATTCTCTATCATAATATGGAACAAATGTCGGAGGAATCAGCGTTTCATTGGATTTCGCATTTGTTAACACAGGGGTATAAATTGCGAACAAAATATGAAATTGGTTCGTCAAAATCTTCAGGGACAGATAATGAAGAAAGCTTAGAAAATATTGAGGGAGTATTGGTTCCTCAAACGATAACGGAAAAATTGATTTTAGAAATACCGGTAGATATTTCCCAAATGTCCACGATTGAATGCGAAAATCCGTGTCGAAAAGTACAAATCGGCAATATATCACGCCAGGAAATTACATTGATTTGTGGAGAAGGATGCCAAAATAAAAGCAACGAGGGTTTGGAAAATAGATGTAATTTTTTATGTCGGTGGTTTTGCGTGAAGAATGATTATCTTATTAAAGAACTTGTTGCATTAAAGGAATACCTAAATCGAAATAAGAATAATTACTTTAAGTGTGAAATAGAAATTAAAATTAAATGTAATAATAAAACGAGCATAGAGGCTAGACAGTTCGAAATATTAAATCATTATATTCAAGATAGAAAATGAGGGGAGTTATTATTATAGAGGCGGCATACTTAATTACCAGGGAAGAATAAGCAAAATTGGAAAATACAGAGAATGTAATTAGAAGAATAAAGGTGAGTTGAATATTGAAAATTAAACTAGATTATAACAAAGATATCAGGAAGTTTTTGTACAAGGTAATTTTTATTAAAATTTGATGATTTACCGGAGGATTAATTATATGATTTTAAAAAAAATTAAAATAATGAATTATAGACAATTGCAGAGTGTTGAATTGGATATGCAAGAGTCGTTGACTGTGTTGGCTGGACCGAATAACAGTGGAAAAACAACATTGATTTCTGTATTAAAAGGAATGTTTTGCGACAAGAAACTGGGGTTTAGCTATAGTGATATTCCGATTAGTTTATCATCAATGTGGTTGGATAAAACTGTACCTGTTTTTCAAGAAATCATGCTTGAGTATGATAAAGAAAAAGGTGTTCAAAAGATTATCGATGAGATGGCGGATAATGATAAATTAAGTAAAGATTATACTATAGATAACTTTCGAGCGCAGATTCAAGTAGATTATGATCCGGATAATGATAATATTCAATATTTTGCAGATTATCTTATGGACTTAGATGATACTAAGCATTCGTTCTATTTTATTTATACATATGAGCCAAGTATAACAGCTTTTGAAAAAGGATTAAATGAGCGTTATGACAGGATGGCGGCACGGGTTAGAGATATTGAAAATCCAGGTTGCATTGAGAAAGATACTAAGTTTTATTTTTTAAAAGAGGAATTACTTAGAATATACTGCAATGCAGTTGTTGAAAAATGTTACTTTTGTAATTCAAATTATAAAAATGAAAACTCGATGGAAGTAGCTGCGTTTAAAAGTTTATTCAATTTTCAAAATATACCTGCAATGCGCGAATTGGATGATAATGAATCGGATTCTTCGAAAGGAATCAGTAAAAGGGTTATTGCTTTATTGAAAGATAATGATACATGGGTTGAAGCAACAAAAAAACTTCCAGATTTGTTAATGGCCGATATAGAAGATTCTGGAGCGAAAAAAGAAATTAAAAATTCATCTATTAAATCACTCGATGATACAATACGGGACATTTCAAAAACTAGTGGGGGACATATTGGAAAACTTCAATTGGAAATGGATGTTAAAGAACAAGATGTTGAGGAGTTTATTCGACGAATTACCAGAGCAAAATATGATGTTGAAGGATTGTTATTAAATGAAGAGTCTCAAGGATTAGGATTTAGCAATTTAATTTATCTGCATATGAGGCTTGAGGAATTCTATAAGTCTATTGATAAGAATAAAGTAAATGTATTTTTTATAGAGGAACCTGAGTCTCATATGCATCCTCAAATGCAAAATGTATTTATTAGATTTCTCAAAAATTATTATGTTGACAAAAAATTACAAGGGCTTATTACAACACATTCTAATGAAATTGCAAGGATGGTTGGTCTTGATAGTCTTAGAGTAATTAGGCAAACTGAGAAATCTAAAAGTGAGTTATTTGATTTAAGTAAATTTAGAAATTCAATAAAAAAGAAAAAGATAGAGAATCTCGATGATGAATCAGAATTTCTTTTAGCAAATTTTTTTGACTGGTTTTTTGAAATAGGATATTCGGAATTGATTTTTGCAGATAAAGTTATTTTATATGAAGGGGATTCAGAACGTTTATATATCAGAAAATTAATTAAACTACCAGAATTTTCGGCTTTGAATGATAGTTATATAGCATTTATTCAAGTTGGAGGTGCATATGCTCACAATTATCTACCGATGCTTAGAATGCTTAAAATGCTTAAAATGAAAACTTTGATAATAACGGATTTGGATTATGATAAAAAATTTTTGAGTATGGAAGAAGTGAAAGCGGAAGATTCAAACACTACAAATGCAACAATAAATTATTGTTATAGAGTAGCTTATCCAGATAGAGGGGAAAAATATGTTCCTACCATTAAAGAATTATATGATTTTCAGGTTAAAGGGAAGAATATATTATACAATGGTCTGATATATCTGGCTTTTCAGGATGAAAATAGTACTGCACGGACCTTAGAAGAAGCTATGTTGAAAAAAATATTAGGGTTCGATGTATTTCATATGATAAAAAGAAGCGAGTGGAAAAAAATAAGAAAGGATAAAAAACTTACATTTTCCATACCTGATGATAAAGAGGGAGAAAAGGACAGTGAATATTCTATTCGCAAAATTGTAGAAGCAACAGCTAATAACAAAACGGATTTCATGTATTCTGTGATTTTAAGTGAGAATGAAAGCAACATGCTTCCAGATTATATAAAGAAAGGATTATTATGGCTGATGAAATAAAGAAGAATAATAAACATTTAATAAATGCTCCAGCGGGGAGTGGAAAAACTACATATATACGTAATCAACTAAAAAGCATCTGTATTAACAAACCAGAAAGTAGAATTTTATGTATTACATATACTAATCGGGCGGCAGACGAGCTTAAGAAAAATTTGGAAAGTGCCAATATTACAGTAAGTACTATTCATTCCTATATCAATGATTTGATAAGTCCATTCTATTCCCATAAAGAAGTACTGGATTTATATTGCGAGATGTATGCAGAAAAAATTAATGAGAGAATAGCAAACGTTACAAATGATGAGCATATCAAGAAAAGTAACCAGTATTATACTGAAAAATATGGAAAACTGACTGAGAAAACGGTTCATGAGAATTTATTAGAAATATCATATGGAGAAACACCGTTTACATCTTTGTATACTGGTAAATTATCTCATGATGATCTGCTTATGTTTGCAAATAAGTTAATAAAAAGGTATCCGGTTTTATTAAAAAAGATTGGAGATAAATATAACTACATTTTTATTGATGAATACCAAGATACATCAAGTTATGTACTTGATATTTTTTATGATGCAGTAAAAAATAGAGAAAATGTACAAATATATTTATTTGGAGACCGAATGCAACAAATATATAGAAATTATGATGGCTCGTTTGAAGGAAAACTAAAAGAGTTTGATACTTCTGACCGACTTGAAGTTAATTTTCGTTCAATAGGTAAAATTGTATCGATTTTAAATAATATTTATAATGACTCCTCATTTGAACAACAACCAACAGAAAGTAATGCTAATGTAGTTCCGGATATAGAGCCGCACGTGATTATTTCTTCAAATGTACCAGAAAGTATATATACACTACAAAAAAAGTTCCCTAAAATATTAGTATTGTATTTGATGAACAAAGAAAAATATGAGGAAATTGGTGCAAAAAACTTATATGATGCATATCGAGGCATGGAAGCATATACATTTGGGAGAAAATATTCTCCAACAGATATTTTGTCAGATATGTCAAATGATAATCCGGATATATTGATGAAATTTTTATTTTTATTGAATAATGTAATTGGTCTTTATATAGATAAAAATTATGGTATGGTTATTTCAATTTGCAAGAAAGAAATTAAATATTTTGATTCATCGCAATTTAAAATAAAAAAGCATGCGGATAAGAAAAGTATAAAGAATAAATTTGATAAAATTATAGAGATATACGAAAAAGATGGATGTCTGATTCGGGAGGTAATAGAAAGTCTGTTTGATAATGGATTTATACCAGAGAAAGTAAAAAATGATTTCGAAGAAAATATAGAATATCAGAAAGTATTAGATATAGAAATGAAAGAAGTTAGTAATTTGGCGAATTATCTGAGTATGCCTCACATATCTACACAGCATGGTGTAAAAGGAGAAAGTCATACTTCTGTAATTTTCGTAGCTTCTGATAACGGGAATACTCCGAATGTGAGAATGTATCCTTTTTTTGAGTTATGGTCTGAGTTAGAATTTTCTCTTCCGCAATTTGAAGAACTGTTTTATTCATATAAAAAGATAATAGAAGAAGTAGAAAAAGAACTTGGAATGAAAGTTAGTAAGCTCACAGCTAAAACACATAATAAAAATGAAAAGAATAAAACTATATTGAGTAAATATAGTAAGCAAGTTTTAGAAAAATATCAAGGGAATCTGTTATTTGAAGCATTATGCAAAGAAGATTTTATTGCGTATTTAAAGAAACCCAATGTCAAAAATGTACAGAAGATTTTTAAAATTACAGAAATTGAAGGGATATTAACTGCGTATAAATTATTTTATGTAGGATGTTCGCGAGCAAGAAAAAATTTAATTATTATGGTTGAAAAAAACAAAATTATGAATTTTAAAGAGAAATTTGTGGATAAGGCTAAAAAAATAGGATTTACGGTACTATCTTAATAGATAGTACCGTAAATTGAAAATATATTTGAAGGCATGAAATTGAAAAATTTGGACTTGTCATAAAAGGTAATAGATCTATAATTGCTATAAAAGTTACAAAATGATAAATTTTTATATGTGATGAAAATAAGAGGTGATAATAATCGAGTTAGATATTTATACAGGCGTTTTGGAATATAAAGGAATTAACTTTTCATTTGTTTTTGACAAACAAGAATTACGGTTGATTCCGCCAAAAGATAAGAAAAAGGAAATTGAACATGAATGGTTTATGCATAAAATAGGCGAAGGCGTATACGCAGGAGGAGATCATCCGCAGATGGAACGGCCATTTCTGGTGGGAGTGTGTAATGAAGATGGAAACAAAATGGTATTTATTACACAAGAAGGTACATATATTGGAAGATATAATGCTGTGCTACGTATCGAAGTTATCGCATTTTTCGTGTTGAAATATGGAGAATGTTCAATTAATAAAATGTGTTTTTTAAGTCCGGAAATTAATTGTATTCATTCAATAGGGCAATCGTTTTGCTTTGAATATGATGAAGATTTTATTGAAAAGGGAATAGTTCAATTAAGAACAAATGAGTTTTCTGCTGTTACTACAAAGGCAGAAATATTTGAATATAATTCAAAGATTGTAAAAGTAACATTTGGTGCATCAAGAACACTTAGTAGTGGTGTGACAGAAACGCCGTTAAAGTTAAGTTCATCATTGTGTTTTGAATTTGATAGTACAGAGGATTATACATTCATTTATTATTTGTGGCTAATAGCAAAACGCTTTATACAATATTTATGTTATAGAAAAAATGTTTTCTTTTCTAAAGTGGAATTGTCAACATCTTACAAAGAAAATAAACATATAAAGATTGGAGAATTATATGTTTTAGATGATTTGGAAAATCATGATGTTGAAGAAGAAGTGCTGAAAAAGGGGTGTTATATAAGACAGAATTATATTGCGGGGGCAGTAGGTCCGATACTTCAGTCAATAGCAGAAGATAGCATATATTTAAGACATTTACCGCAAAATTATGAAGAAGGACATCACATAGATGCCGCAAGATTTGTAATGATTACAGCAGCATTTGAGTGGGAATTTCGTAGGATTTTTCCAGAAGGAATAAAAAAGAAGGAAAAGAAAATTAAAGCAGAAGAAACAGTTGTACAATTATTGACGCCATTGATTGAGAATAATACTGGAGAAATTAAAAGCATTTTAAAATATTTAAAGAAATGTGTGGGAAATGATCCGTTATCGAGCAAACTTACTTTTGTTGGAATAGAACTTGGGAACATTATAGATATTTTTGGAAAGCATTTATATGCATTAAATGGTAAGAAGTTAAAATATTCTGAAATGGGGGAGCGACTGGCCGCTCAACGTAATAATTTTGCACATGGAAATTTGGATAAGGATTTTGATGAACTGGCGTTACTGGATTTGATTTATCTTGAGTTAATATTATATGCAATGCAATTAAAATTTTATGGAGTTGAAGATGTGAAAATTAAGAAGGCAATTAATGATCTTTTTCATAAGAATATTAGAATAGATGAGTAAGTGGATAAAGACCTTTGGAATGATGAGAGTGTTCATTCATAAAATTATGTTATTAAATTATAATAAGTACTTAGAAAATTTGATGAAGATGATAAGTTGAAAAAAAAGATATATTAAATTAGATATATAGGCTGAAGAGAAGAAAATAGTTCAATTTACTTAAGGAGAGTAGATATAATGGATACAAATATTGTAATGGCTTTAATATCAGCTGGGGCAGCATTGCTAGGATCCGTAATAGGTGCGAGCGCAACAATAATGGCGACTATATTAAATAAAAAAATGCAAGAAAAAGGGAAAGTAACATTATATATGAGACATGTGGCGTCCAATTCGGGAAAGAATTGGGGATATTATCAAGGAAGTAGGGGGATGTATTTTAGAGTGCCGCTTTGGGTAGATGTAATTAATGAATGCGGTATTCCCCGGATAATCAGAGATATTAATCTATATGCGTATAAAGAAGGGAAAGAAGTAAAAGAATTTACGCAGATACAAAGAATTGGAGATGGAGAAAATGCTTTTAAATTTGGAGAAAATGAAGCATATACATTAGTGATACCAGAAAGAAGTTCTAAAAGATACAATCTGGAATTTATGTTGCGAAAAAATGATATAAATACGGAAGAACAGGAATTTGATCAATTAGTAGTAATGTATTTTGATGAGAAAAATCGAAAATATGTGTATAATTTGGAAAAAATAAATATTTGTTGGAAGGTTGGAGAATTAAAAAATAGAAAGGAATGGATTCAGCTCAGAGAACTAATATAAATATTTAAGGTAGGGTAAAATATAAAAAACATTTGTAGTGATGAGAAAAGCATAGGGATTTACATTATATTTTAAAAATTGGATAAGGCTTGAATGGTAGTAAATGTCAAATCATTAGCCTAGTCTAAACTTCTCTTTTATGAGATGCTCTAAAAAATGCAAAAAACTATTAGTTGTATATTTTGAATGCATAGAATCATCTGCACAGTGATTTAGAACCACCCTATTGCTTGAATGGCTCACCTTTGCGGAAGGTGAGTCATTCATATAAATCGTCATGCGTTCGGAAGGAGCTGCCGGTGGCAGCTCCTGTAGATATGGGCTTTAGCTTGTTGAGGACATTGGAGTTTTTTGTGTTCTGAAAAATGGAGGTGTCTGAAACAATACTCCACCTGCTATGCAGGTGGAGTCATATCGTTATACAAAAAAATCACCTTTCCGTTACAATAGAGTTGTTCAGGCACTATTGCAGAAAGGAAAGATGATTTTATGGTAAATAAGAATAACGATTTGAATTACACAAAATGGATGTGCAAATATCACATCATATTCATTCCAAAGTATAGACGAAAAATAATTTATAATCAATTGAAAGTTGATATAAGAGATATTTTTCTAAAATGAATTTCTAAATCTATCACCTAATGGAAAGGGGAGATTTAGAAATTTATTTTAGAATTCTTAAAAAGAGCAGGCAGAAAAAGGCAATCAGGAAGCCATCAGAGAACTTTAATAGCGTAGAGCTATTGCAATGGAACGTTCAAGAAAATCAGCAGAAAAGTGTAAATGAAGAGCAGAGAATGACCCTGAATATGCGAAGTATTTGGAAGAAAGAAATGCAGAATATAGCAGATGGTATATTGCAAGGGGAATGGAGCAGATGGAAGCCTTGAAATCTAGGGCAGAAGTCAGAAATTATGAAGCCCAAAGTCGGCTTGCAGAACGTAAATAGTATCAGGTTAGAGCCACAGTGAAAAGCTACAGAAAAATGTATGAAGATGTATTGAATGAAGACCCTATTCAAAAGATAGATATGAAAAAATACTGGCTATGAGACGTGAAGCGTGTTGTGCAAGAAAAAAGTAAATAGAATATCTATATGATCATGATACATTAGTCACAGAATTGATGAGAATAAGTGGGAGCGATGCAATTATTATAGTAATGTTTATTGTAAGTCGAGAAGGTTGAGCGAGAGGTAGAAACAACGAGCAAAATTTGCAAAATTAACTTCTAGAAAAATCAAGATATTTTGATTTGCCGGAATTTACTCTTGCAAAGGATTAGCTGAACTGGAAATAAAACTTGCAAACTGGAACCTCGGATTCCAATTCAGCCAACGAGCAAGAAATAAGATGAATTAGGTTGGTAACTTCAATTTAAAATAACAATATAATGATTTTTTATCACATAAAGTAAATAATTATTGGTAATAAGATGAGAAATATGGTATATTAATGATGTACCAATTGTCAATTTCATTGAATAAAAAATGAGGTGTTTATGAAAGTTTGTTATGACAAGCTATGGAAGCTTTTGATTGATAAAAAAATGAAGAAAACCGATTTGATTAAGAATGCAAACATAAGTTCAAATGTACTGGCGAGAATGGGGCATGAAGAACCAGTGTCGTTGGATAGCATTGGAAAAATATGTGAATTTCTTAACTGTACAGTAGATGATTTAATTGACATTAATTATGAGGAGTAATTAACATGAAGACATTGAGTTTGTTCTCCGGGGCAGGTGGATTAGATATAGGGTTTCATAGGGCAGGGTTTGATATTATTGGATGTGTAGAAATTGAGAAGCAATATTGCGAAACATTAAAAGCTAATAGGAATAATGGTACATATTTTAATCCTGATGCAAAAATATACTGTGAAGATATTAGAAACTTTAATCCGAATGAGTTCGCAAATAAGGGAATAGAGTGTGTTATTGGCGGACCGCCTTGCCAGCCTTTCTCTGCTGCTGGAAGGAGATCTGGTGGTGTTCCAGGAATGCAAGATGATAGAGGAAAATTATTTGAAAGCTATTGTAATGTATTGGATATTTTACGACCAAGAGTTTTTGTTTTTGAAAATGTATATGGATTAAAAGGAGCTAATAATGGAGAGGCATGGAATGAAATTAATAAATCTTTCTCTGCTTTAGGATATACAATTAAGGCAGAAATACTTGATGCAGCTGATTATGGAGTTCCGCAACATAGAGAGAGACTCATTTTAGTTGGGACATTAGATACTGATTTTATTTTTCCAGAGCCAACAAATGGACCTGATTCACATACAGGAAAAGATTTGGTTTCAATTTGGGAAGCAATAAAAGATATTGAAGATGAAGCTGGTAATACGTCTGAGGATATAGGAGGACTTTATGGGCACTTGCTTCCGTTGGTTCCGGAAGGATTAAATTATTCTTTTTTTACTAAAGAAATGGGATATCCTGAACCATATTTCGCGTGGAGATCTAAATTTCATGATTTTCTGTATAAAGCAGATCGAAACAGACCATGTAGGACATTAAAAGCACAACCGGGAAAGTTTACTGGTCCATTTCATTGGAATAATAGACATTTTACAATACATGAATTAAAACGAATTCAATCATTTCCAGATGATTATAATATTACTGGAACTAATAAACAGATTATTGCACAAATAGGAAATTCTGTTCCACCTAAATTAGCGGAAGTGATAGCTGTTTCTATAAAAGAACAAATATTGCGACCAACAAATAATCTTACGTATCCTGTAAGGTCAGAGAATTTCAAATCAACATTTAGAACACGACAAAGGGAAATTAGTAAACTTTATAAAGATATTGCTCAAAAAGAGATAGAGAAAAGATTTGGAAACCAAGAAGTTTCTAAGATGTATGAATCATCAGACTTATCTAAGAGTGGAGAATTTGAACAAAAAAAAGAGACTTTTCTTTTTTTAAAAAAATATTATATTGGATATATTAATAGATATAGCAAAAAAATAACAAATAATCGTCCGTCAAAAGCGCAGGTATTAAAGTATACTTCATTACATAGAGTAGCTTCTGACTGTAAAAAAGGAAGGTTTAAAATAAAGTCTGTATCTTGTAAAGAAACTGTTGATAAAAATTACAAATTCAGGGTTAGTATTACGGGATTAGAAAAATATTTGTTAAAGATTGATACAGTTGATTTTGAGGGAGATTTAATAAATGTAGAAGAGGTATTTGCAGAATGGGATATAATTCAAAAAGAATTGGTAGATATGAGCCAATTCTATTCACTAATTGATATATATGGGCATTATGCGAACCGAGGTGATACGGTAAGAATTAAAACGGAATTGAAGAGTAAGACGGATAGCTTATTGGTGAGAGCAATAAATTATTTTGGTGATTCCAGTAACTGTGGAATATATCTTTCAAGAGATATTGTAGCTCAACAATTAGGAATACCGTTAGATAAAATTGAGATGATTATTTCAATGATGAGAGAACTTAGATTTGATGTGAGAACAACCAATACTCATCCAACAATTAGAACCGATGAAATTATATGCACTTATCCATTTCCGATGCTATCGGATCGAGTAATGTTTGATAAAGGTAAGGGGGCAGTAAACAATGGCTAAAGAAAATGAAGAAACAATAGAACTAGGAGAAAAAGAAAAACTTACGGAAATTTTATCAGAGTGTTATGAAGTGGCGGAACTTGAAAGTAAAAAGGATGATATAGGTGATTTAATAACAGCAATTGGTGAAGAGGATTCAAAGGTAATAATTGAACTTGCAAATATCAAGCATGCTTGCCGAGGTGCTGCAATAACATTGGCAATATACAAAATTTTACATCCTGAACAAGATATTAGAAGCCATAAAGTAGAGTATGAGAATGGTTTTTCGGCAAGAGGAGTAGACCATAACGTAACAGTTCCATTTTTGATTCAAAAAGGACTACCATATAATGTAGATACTCATTGGTTGAGTCAAACTCTCTCTTATTCACAACCATACATGCCAGATGTTATATTAAAAACAGTGCCCAAGAAAGTTGGACCAGATTTTATAATTACGGCTAATATGATACAAAATGCAGATTCCACTGAAAGAGTAAAGAAAATTACTATTCTGATTTTAGAAAAAATGATAGAGGAGAGAAATAAGGGGAATATTCCATTAACAAAGCCTAAAAATTTGAGTATTGATCAAATAATGGAGATTCTTCATAGACAATTCTCGACCAATTATGAGAAAAATGCACCAAGACTCCCACAAGTAGCTGTGTATGCTATTTATAAATGTTTGATGAATGATGTCGATAGGTATAGTGATTTTGAATTAAAGCCGTTGGAAAGGATGAAAACTGCAAATAGAAAGAGTGGAACAGTTGGTGATATAGATTTATGGGAAAATGGACGACCAATTGAAGCAGTTGAAATTAAATATGAAATTCCAGTGGGAATTGCACATGTAAGTGAGGCAATTCAGAAAGTTCAGACTGAATCAGTAGAGAGATATTTCATACTTTCAACAGCAAAACCCGATTCTAATGAATGGGATGAAGTTCAGAAATTGATTAGTGATTTTAGAAAATCAAATGGCTGTGAAATAATAGTGAATGGTGTATATGAAACAATAAAGTATTATTTGAGACTTTTAAAATCCACAAACGAATTTGTAAATGCATATACAGAATTACTAGCTATAGATGAAGATATAAATTATGAGCATAAAGTGGCTTGGAATGCTATATGTGCAGAAAGAGAATAAAATATATTATTTGAAAGGGGACTCGTTTGAGTGTCTTAGCTGGTCAAAGGTACAAACATTGTCCAGTTAGTGGCATTTCACTACTAAGTACTGGTCATTGTTTGTAGCAAAACTTCATAAGATGAAGCAACTTCGTTGCAGAGTACTTCGAAAAAAACTAAATATTGTTATTATTAACAGACTGAGTAGAGAGATTTACTTGGTCTTTTTCTATGAAATAACTAACAATTTATATGTGGGATATAGATTGTTTGAAGTGAATACGTTTACTGAGAATTAGGAAGAAGGTATTTGGGAATTCTTTGGAAGAAAAGAATTTCAAGAAAATAAGGAAGTAGTGACAAATGAATTTAAAAATGCATTGAAAGTTGGTTATGAACAAGGTAAAGATCAAAATATATTAAAAGAAACATATATTGATGTACTTAACGATGCATGCAAAGTTATAGATTTAGCACTTGCAGGATGTGTTGCGTGTATAGAAAATCAAATTGATATTATAGGGGCTATTCAAAAAGCAAATGCTGAAAGTGATTCAAAAGGTTTTGATGGGGTGAATGGAACTATGCCGGGAATAGTTTCAGTGTTTCAAAACAATATTAAATTTTTACAGTATGCACCATTAAAACAAGGCGGAGTTATTTTTGCAAATACAAATTCCTATATTATTTCGTTTGATTCAACTATGGAAAAATATATTCATATTGTAAGACCTGATAATATAAAACTTATTCAAAAGTTCAAAAATAAAGTATAAATAATGTAAAGTGTGATATCAACTATGCCGGGAACTAATTTTAGAAGTTTTTTATTTATATGCTGACGAAAGCGCTGCCAACAGCTACAAAAAAGTCCTGGACTATTTCGAACCAAAGCTTTGGATTGGTATGACCGCAACACCGGATAAACGAGACGACAATCTGGAAGGCAGGAACATTTACGAAATCTTTAATCATCAGATTGCATATGAGATTCGTTTGCAGGATACGATGGAGGAGGATCTGTTGTGTCCGTTCCATTATTTTGGAATCACGGATCTGGATATTATTGCGGATGCGGGAAAATCATCCGAAGAAAAGGTGGAGAACTTCCGCTATCTGACATCCGAAGAGCGTGTGGAAAATGTCATGAAACAGGCGAAATATTTCGGATATAGTGGTGACCGCGTGAAGGGGTTGATTTTCTGTAGCCGTATTGATGAGGCGAAGGAATTATCGAAGAAATTCAACGACAAGGGCTGGCGGACGCTAGTGCTGAGCGGTAGTGATTCGGAAGAAGCGAGAGCAGTAGCGATCGAACGGCTGGCAGGAGAAGAATCCGAAGATGCCTTGGACTACATCATTTCCGTAGACATATTTTCCGAAGGTGTGGACGTGCCGGAGATCAATCAGGTCATCATGCTTCGTCCGACAGAGTCGCCGATCGTGTTCATCCAGCAGCTTGGTCGTGGACTTCGAAAAGCCGAGAACAAAGAATATGTCGTTGTACTGGATTTCATCGGAAATTATCGGAATAACTTTATGATTCCGATTGCGCTGTCAGGCGACCGCAGTTATAACAAGGACAATATCCGCTGCTATGTCACGGAAGGCGGCAGAGTGATTCCGGGCGCGAGCACGATTCACTTCGATGAGATTTCCAGAAAGCGGATTTTCCAGGCGATTGATAATGCGAACTTCAGCGATATCAAATTAATCCGGGAGAATTATACGAATCTGAAGAATAAGCTGGGGCATATCCCGGCGCTTGCGGATTTTGATAAATATGGGGAAATGGATGTGCTGCGGATCTTCGGCAATAACAGCTTGGGTTCGTATTACAAATTCCTTGTAAAATACGAAAAGGAATATACCATCCGGCTGTCAGAAGACGAAGAAAAAGTGATCGAATTCATTTCCAAAAAGCTGGCAAGCGGATTCATGAGCTGGAATTGTTGAAACGTACGTTGCAGTATCGCCATGGAATCATTGGGCGTCTGCGGAAGCGTTTATCCGAGACGTATCAGTGTGAGATGGACGAGCATTGCACGGAAAATGTGATCAATATGATGACAAATGAATTCCCGACGAGCGCAGCAAAGAAGACTTACGCACAGTGTGTATTTCTCAAGAAGGAACAGGATGATTACGGCATTTCCGATGTGTATGGGAAAATGTTAGAGAATCCGGAATTCTGTGCGATTCTGGAGGAACTGGTGGACTTCGGAATCTCGAGATATAAGGTCAATTACAGTTACCATTATCAGGATACGAATCTGGTATTGTATCAGAAATATACATATGAGGATGCCTGCCGTCTGCTGAACTGGGAGAGAAATGAAGTGCCGCTGAACATCGGCGGTTACAAATATGATAAGAAGACTAAGACATTTCCGATATTCATTAACTACGATAAGCAGGATAATATCAGCGATACCACGAAATACGAAGATCATTTCGTAGCAGAGAACCGGCTGATCGCGATTTCCAAAAGCGGAAGAAGCATGGACTCAGAAGATGTGCAGAATTTCCTGAACGCAACAGAACGTGGCATAGATGTGCAGCTGTTTGTGAGAAAGAATAAGGATGATAAGATATCCAAGGAATTCTATTATCTGGGGCGTGTGATCGCGACTGGGAATGCGAAGCAGTTTGTGATGCCGAATACGGATAAGACGGCGGTGGAGATCGAATGGGAGCTGGAGACTCCGGTGAGAGAGGATATTTATCAGTATATTGTGAATGAAATGAAAAAGAACTCAAATTTGAAGTATAAATTTGAGTTCTTTTTTAGTTCATAAGAATAATATTTGAGTTTCTCTCATAAACTTAAATATAGTGCTAGAATCTAAAATATAAATGGAGGAACTAAAATGACAACAGAAGAATTATATGACAAACTAAAATTAATTCAAAAAATGAAATGCGAAACGCAGAATTTGGAATTGAAATCAGCGGAGCAAGAATATCCGAAACGATTATATGATTCTTTGTCAAGTTTTTCTAATCAGGATGATGGTGGCATTATTGTTTTTGGAATTGATGAGAAACAAGATTATAAAGAAGTTGGTGTTTATGATGCTCAGGACATTCAAAAGAAAATTAACGAGCAATGCTTGCAGATGAATCCGGTTGTACGGCCGCTTATTACAGTTGTGGAGAAGGAAAATAAAAAATTTGTTTCTGCTGAAATTCCCGGAATAGATTTGGCAGACAGACCTTGCTATTATCAAGGACGTGGAAGGTTGAAGGGGTCCTATACCCGTATTGGGGATAGTGATGAACCGATGACAGAATACGAAATATATAGTTATGAAGCATATAGAAGAAAATATCAAGACGATATCCGTGAGGTTCCGAGAGTAACATTAATGTCATTGGATCAGGAAGAACTGAATCGTTATGTTGAACTGTTAAAGAGAGGAAAACAAAGATTAGCAACACTTGATAATGAAAGTATTTATGAACTTATGAGCATAAAGCGAGGAGAGAAAGTAACGCTTAGTGCGACTTTGCTTTTTAGTCCATATCCACAGGCATATTTTCCACAATTGTGTATTACGGCAATTGTAATTCCTGGGAGAACAATAGGAAGTCTTGGCGACATGGGGGAAAGATTCTCAGATAATCAGAGAATAGAAGGAACAATTCCGGAAATGTTGGATGAGGCATTATTATTTGTGAAACGCAATATGCGGACAAAGACAATTATAAGTCCGACAACCGGACGAAGAACTGACAGAACAGACTATCCAATAACAGCGGTTAGAGAAGCTATTATAAATGCATTAGTACATCGTGATTATAGTATTCATACAGAAGGAATGCCGATTCAACTTATAATGTTTGAAGACAGGATTGAAATACATAATCCAGGTGGATTATATGGAAGAATCACTATCGACCAATTAGGAAAAATTCAACCGGATACAAGAAATCCGGTACTTGCATCGGCACTTGAAACATTGGGAATAATAGAAAACAGGTATTCGGGAATTCCAACAATCCGGATGGAAATGGAGAAATATAACTTAAGACAGCCAGAATTCTTGGATGAAAGAGGAAGTTTTATTGTAAAACTATATAAAGAATCAAAGAATGATTATGAAGATATGTCAAATGATGAAGAAACAAATAATTTAATAGTATTTTGTAAAACACCGCGTACAAGAAAGGAAATTTGTGATTATCTGGGGTTAAATTCTGTTACTTATGCTATACAGACGTATGTAAATCCATTAGTAGAAGCTGGCGTAATTAAGTTGAGTATTCCAGATAAGCCAAAGAGTCCAAAACAGTTATATTATAGCGTAGAAAGAGAAAAATGAGAGAAGACCAATTCCTGCGGCAGCGTCTGCAGAAAGAAATCCCGATTGAGATTTCACCTGTTTTAAGAGATTTAATAACTGTTATATTTTGTTATTAAATTCTCCGCAAACCCTTGAAAATCTTTGTGTGAATCCTCTATTTCGGACAGGAGATAATTTGACAGGAAATTTCAAAGAAGAGTATAATACATATTAAGACATTTTGAATCGGCATGTGTCCGGAAGAAGCTGTCACTGGCAGGTTCTCTGTATTATAAGCAGGTTCGAAATAGACGCTATGGGGGAAAATAATTTGGAAAAAAAACTGACAATAAATGATATAGCCCAGATGTCCGGTGTGGCAAAAAGTACTGTATCAAGATATCTGAACGGGGGAAGCGTTAAAGATGCAACGGCCCAGAAGATAAAAAAAATCATCGAAGAAAATAATTATGAGCCGAATCTGTTTGCAAGGCTGAATGCAAAAGAGAGCCGGATCATAGGACTTACGGTACCTGGATTTAACTCGGTAACAACACCGAGACTTGTAGAAGTAATCGTTGCCTATCTTAAGAAAAATGATTATACACCTCTTATCATGCATACGGAAAATGATATCGAAGAAGAAATACGCTGTATCGAACGGCTGAAGAATATGAATGTAGATGGAATTATGGTTCTTGCGACGGGAAGCACAAAAGAATACGAAGAAGCAGTAAAGAAGTTAAAAATTCCAATCCTGTTTCTTGGACAACGCTTCCCGGGAGAGAATTCTGTCATTAATGATGATTACAATGCAGGATATGCGGTGGGTAATTATATCGGACAACGTAAGTTCAAGGAGATTTATATGCTCTGGGTACCTGAAGATGACCCGGCAGTAGGAGGAGAACGACGCCATGGAGTGATCGATGGACTTATGTCCTGTGAGAAAAAGCCAAAAGAAGTCATAGAGACAACGTTCTTTTATGAAAATGCAATTGAAAATGTACAGAAATTTGTAGATCATATGAAGACACCGGCGGCAGTCGTATGCGCAACAGACCGTATCGCATTTGGCGTGTACAAAGTAATGTCAGAGAAAGGTATACGGATACCGGAAGAAGTATCCGTGGTAGGATTTGGCGATTACGAAGCAGGAGAACTGTTACAGCCGCCACTTACGACGGTAAAATTTGACTGGAAGAACTGGGGGGAGATCAGTGCTGAGTCGATGATCCAGATGATTTTAGGAAAGCCGGTAAGCCCGCTTCAGGTCAACCCGTATGAAATTATAGAAAGAAAAAGTGTAAAAGAGAACTGAGAATCAGGCGGATCTGTCAATTTGACAGACCTGCTTTTGTGCAATATAGACAAATTTAGATATCAATTTTTGGAACCGTTTCCAAAAATGAAATTGCAGTGACGTTTTGTGTTGACATACAAAAGCTGATGTATATAATAAAAACATAGGAACGGAACCGGTTCCAAAACAAAACAATACAAGGAGAAGAGAAATGGGAAAGAACAATGAGTATCTGGAAATATCAAAACAGATCGTAGCCAATATTGGTGGAATGGATAATATCCAGGGAACAGCACACTGTGCAACCAGACTCAGGATCGTATTGAAAGATAATGATCTTGCAGATATTGAAAAACTGGAAGATATCGACAAAGTAAAAGGTGCGTTCATAGCAGGTAATCAGTTACAGCTGATCCTGGGAGCTGGAACAGTGAATGATGTATATGAGGTATTTGCCGAGTATACGAATACACAGAATATGTCACTGGGAGATCTGAAGGAAGAAAGTGCGAAGAGGCAGAATCCACTTCAGGCAGTGATCAAAGCGTTATCTGATGTATTTATCGGAATCATGCCGGCACTTCTTGCAGCAGCCCTTCTGATGGGAATTACAAGCGTCCTTGGCGGACTTGAAGTAGTAAAGACACATGATACCTTATATGCGATCAACCGGCTGGTAAGTCTTGCGTCTACAGGTATCTTTGCAATCCTTCCAATGGCAGTATGCTATTCAGCCGTAAAAAGATTTGGCGGGAATCCGGTTCTTGGTATGGTAATCGGAGCAATCATGTTAGACAGTTCTCTTGCCAATGCTTACCAGGCTGCACAGGGAACCGTTGATATAGAAGTTATCCGTCTGTTCGGACTGAAGATTGAGATGGTAGGATTCCAGGGAGGAATCATCATCGCGCTTATGATGGGATTTGTAGTTGCAAAACTGGATAAATTCTTCAATAAGGTAATTCCGGATGTAATCAAGCTTCTGGTTGCACCAATGCTGACAGTATTTATCTCTACGGTATTACTTTTTACACTTGTAGGTCCGGCAGGACGAATTCTTTCTAATGGAATCACAGACGGACTGATGTGGAGTACAGAACATCTGGGAGCATTCGGGTATGCGTTATTTGCCGGAGTTCAGCAGATCGTAGTTATCACAGGTCTTCATCACATTATCGGTGCGGTAGAAGCACAGCTTATTGCATCGACAGGAACAAACTTTTTAAATCCACTGATGTCTGTAGCTTTATTTGGACAAAGTGGTGCGGTACTTGGTTATCTTTCCCTGAACTGGAAGAATTTAAAAGCCAGAGAGCTTTGTATTCCAAGTTTCTGCTCGACATTATTTGGTATCAGTGAACCGGCAATCTTCGGAGTAAACTTACGTTACAAGTTTCCACTGATCGGTGGATGTATCGGTGGTGCAGTTGCAGGTGCATATGTATACTATTCAAAGCTTACTGCTCTTGGATTCGGTACAACTGCACTTCCTGGAATGGCAATTGCTAATCCGGCACATCACGGGTACATTAACTACATCATTGCACATGCAATCGCGATTATGATTGGATTTGTATGTACAGTCATCTTTGGAAAAATGTGGTCAGCACCGGATAAGAATAAAAATGACAAAAAGAACGATACAAAAGAAAATGATACAACAAAGGCAGTTATTACAGAAGAGCCTGGTGCAGTCTATGCAGCAGCAGAGGGAACAGTAAAAGATATCGAAGCATCGACAGATCCGACATTTGCAAACAAGGTACTTGGAGACGGTGTCGTTATCTTTCCGGAAGACGGAACCGTTATGGCACCATGTAAGGCAACCGTATCACTCGTATATCCAACCGGACATGCAATCGGACTTACAACTGCAGATGGAGCAGAGATCCTGATTCACTGCGGGGTAGATACCGTCAATATGAACGGTGAAGGATTTGAGACACTTGTAAAAGAAGGACAGGAAGTAACAGCAGAAGAAGCACTTATCAGATTTGACATCGATCTGGTGAAGAAGCATGGATACTCTCCGGAGATTCTTGTTATCTTCACAGAGCTTCCGGAAGGAAAGACCATCAAAACAGAAGAAAAACATATTGCAAAAAATGATAAGATGGCTGAAATCGTGTAAGGATAAGGTGGGCAGGAACAGATGAACAAAGAGACATATTTAACAGAATATCCGAAGCATGAAAGTATGAGGGAGAATGTAAAAAAAGATAAAAACAGACTTCACTTTCATATGATGCCGCCGACAGGCTGGATGAATGATCCGAATGGTCTGTGTGAATTTCAGGGTGTGAATCATATTTATTTCCAATATACACCATTTCTTGCCGGATGGGGAACGAAGCTTTGGGGACATTACACAACAAAGGATTGGATTCATTATAAAGAAGAAGAGCCGTTCCTTTATCCGGACGAAGAATGGGACAGAGACGGTGTATATAGCGGATCAGCCTATACCTGTGAAGATGGAATTCACTATTTTTACACAGGAAATGTAAAACTCTGGGATAAAGATTATGATTATATCATGAATGGACGGGAACAGAATACGATTCACGTATTCAGTCCGGATGGAAAGAATATTGCATACAAGAAGCTTGTAATGACCAATGATGATTATCCGGTGAATATGTCCAAGCATGTCAGAGATCCAAAAATCTATAAAAAAGACGGCCGTTATTATATGATCCAGGGAGGCCGTGATGCGGAATCTTATGGCTGTGCACTTTTGTTTTGTTCCGACGATCTGGAACACTGGAAATGGTACGATACGGTGCGGACAGCAAAGCCATTTGGTTATATGTGGGAATGCCCGGATCTGTTCGAGATTGACGGCCAGCAGATTATGACATGCTGTCCACAGGGAGTAGATCAGAAGGGATATGATTACCAGAATGTGTACCAGTGTGGATATTTTCCGGTAGAGTTTGACCTGAAGAACAAATCATACAGCTTTGGAAAATTTCAGGAATTTGACAAAGGATTTGACATCTATGCGACACAGACATTTGCAGATGAAGCGGGTAGAAGAATCCTGATTGGCTGGATGGGGATTCCGGATGCAGATTATGATAATGATGCAACGGTTGCATATGACTGGATCCATGCACTTACCATGCCAAGAGAACTGGAATGGAAAGATGGAAAGATCTTACAGCATCCATTAAAGGAGATGAAAGATCTGCGTAAAAATGCATTTACCTGCGAGCTGGAAGCATTTACAAAGTGGGCGCCTGCGGACTGCTGTTTTGAACTGAGACTTGACGTGGAAGAAGCAAAAAATCTGGAGCTTAAGCTTCGTGAAGATGTTACAATAAGCTGGAAGGACGGGCTTTTTACCTTATCGATGGGAGAAAGCGGACGTGGAAGAAAGCAGCGCTTTGCTAAGGTGGAAGAGCTTTCGGATATTACCATCTTTTCGGATACATCAGCCATTGAGATATTCATTAATAACGGGGAAACGGTTCTGACAACAAGAGTATATAGTGAACATCTTGAACAGAAAGTAGAGCTTGTATCCAGAGAGGTAAAGGGAAGCGTTCATGGATATGAACTTGGATCATTCGAGGTTGAATATAAAAAATAGATTCCGGACTGCATAAGATATAACAGGTGAATATACGGAAAAGAAAATAAAAATGTGGACAGGTTCCTGAAAAAAGAGGTGCCAGTCCACATTTTTTATACCATAGTATGCAAGAGATGCTGTCAGTGGCAAGTTTTATGTATTGCCATGCATTTGTAAGAAGTAGCAGGTGGCAAGTTTTTTGTATCTGACTTTGTACTAGCATATTAGCAAAGAGAAAATTGCAAAATGTATAAAACAGAGATATTTGAATCATCCCAGGGATAATTACAGTAAGTTCAAGTGTCGGGCGAAGAATATTGTTCATTATGTATGCCCCCTTTCAAATAAGAAATATATAAAAGCTTTCTCTCATGCGTTTATTTTAACATAAAGCAGATAGACAAACTAAGGGGCGGATTTACAATTCGTGCTATTTTTTGACTATTCGTGACAGAGCGATTGAAAACGAGAAGTGTTTTTTTATAATAAAAGCAGTAGATGACAAAGGCTGGAAAAAGGAGGAAAGTATAAATGAAAGGAAGAAAAATACTATTAGCGTTTATTATATCTGCAATTACGCTCACATCGGGATGTGCAAATGGTACATCAAAGACAGAGGAGGCAAAATCAGAGCAGAAGACAACAGAAGAAAATGCAGTTGTTCCAATTAAGCCGATTACGGAAAAAGCAATTGATGATAATCCATATATGGCAAAGAGTGATGCCAATGTTCATCAGGACTGTTATAATTCAGATACGACAGATGAAGTATTACCGGTTGATATTTATCCGGAGATTAATGTTTCTTATGAAAAAGTAAATCAAAATGCATCTCCGGCGGTATTTTTTGATACATATGGACATGCAGTTGTTCCATTTCAAGGAGGACTGGCTATCCGTGATATTAATGCGGATGAAACACAGACAGAAGGTTATTTTTCACCGGCAAAGCATGATGGCGGAGGATATGTGATACAAAGCTCATATTCATTTGTAGATGAGAGCAATCGCCTGGTATGTCCGACAAGCAACAACCACGTGCTTATGTTGAAAGCAACAGATGATGCGGGAAATGTCCTTCCGGAATTTGAAAAAGTGCTGGATATTGATATTAAAGCAGCGGCAGAAGAAATTACAGGGAAAACATTGGATCAGAACTTATTATCTGTAGTTTTTGACTATGAAGGAAATTTATGGTTTGCTACAGGCGGTTTCCGTATTTATCCGGAACGTAAACAGCAAGGTGCAATGGGATATATTTCAAGGGCAGCAATTGATGCCATCTTAAAGGGAGAACATGTTGATCTGAAAGAATCTACATTTGTATATGAATTGGAGCCTGGCGAAGGTGCAGAGAATGGAATTGCATCGTCAAAGGAAGGTGCAGTTATATTAACGAATCAAAATTGTTATTTATTAAATGCAAAAGATGGTGTACAGGTGCAGTGGTGTACCCCATATGAAAGCGTGGGAGCGAAAGACAGCAAAGAGGGAGATGAAACTACAGGCGGAGGTCTTGCCTGGGGAGGTGGATGTTCACCATCTCTGACAAGCAAATTAGTTATGTTTACAGATAATCAGGATCCGGTAAATCTGTTGGCATTAGATATGAAGACCGGGAAAATAGTGGCAAGCATGCCGGTAATCGATGAGCTTCCGAAAAATATGCAGGTGTCGGTAGAAAATTCAGCAATGGTATATGATAACGGAGAAGGTACAGTCAGCACAATCGTATGTAACTGGTTTGGAGCCGGAAGTGCTAAACTTGCGGACGCAGACAACGATTCTTCTATACAGACCTATGAAAATATTTACGATGTAAACTGGTTGAAGAAGGGAAATAAGATGGTTGTGCCGGGAGTAGAGCGTGTCGATACCATTAAGACAAAGGACGGATACGAAATGAAGAGTATCTGGTGCAGAAACGATATCCGTGATACATCTATGATGAAGCTTTCTACAGCGACAGGTTATATCTATGGTTATGTTCAGGATCTGGAAAGTGGCATGTGGCAATTCATCATGTTAGATTTTGAAACAGGAGAAACAGCATTTACAATGGATGTCTCAGATAAACCGGGATACAACAATATGGCAATCGGCATGTATGCAGGAAATAGTGGAAATACATTATATTGCCCGACAGGATATCTGGAGCTCTTAAGATTGCAGGACAGATTTGTTTATCTGCCGGAGATGCCTTATCGAAAAGTAGATTTAGACAAGGCAAAGAGAAATGTACTAACACAAGAAGAATTTACAGAAGCCGGCGGGAAAGGAAATGTTGCAGGCTGGCTGAATACGGTTACAGTAGAAAATGTACATCCAAATACTACTGTGGCAATACGAATGAAAGGAATTGCAGGAAAAGCAGATACATTTACATTATATGCATATGATAAAGAGAATAAATTAAAAGAAGTTCCTGCAGAGTTATGGCATATTCAGGAAGAAGATGGAACATTGCCGGATAAACTTACAGAGGATACATTATATGAAGTGCATGTTATGGTAGAAGATGGAGGAGAATTTGATCTTAGTGATACAGAAAAAGAAATTAAGATAGCAGTTATTCTCGGAAATAAATGATTTGTTTTTAAGGAAATCACCTGAGTTGTATATCACAAGGCTCCGTTCTAAAAAAGAATGGAGCTTTTTAAAACTAATGCAAAGCAAACACCCCAAAAATTTAACGAAAGTTAGCAAGAATTCTCCTTCCTCTATAGGTGGGAGATGAATTGCAGAAAAAGAAGATAGAACGCTTGTTCTGTAATGCGAAGTGTGGTATACTATAATCAGTCGAAAGGATAGAAAGGACTGACTATATGGACAAAATGGATCATAATGCACATTCAGTATATTTGATGTATTATCATCTGATCATGGTTGTAAAATACCGAAGAAAAGTAATAGATGATCCGATTTCGGAACGTGCAAAAGAGATCTGGGAACGTATTGCACCTGATTATGGAATCACACTGGAAGAATGGAATCATGATGTTGATCATGTGCATGTTATGTTTCGAGCACAGCCAAAATCAGAACTCAGTAAATTTATCAATGCGTATAAAAGTGCAAGCAGTCGTTTGTTAAAAAAGGAATATCCACAGATCAGGGAAAGACTTTGGAAGGAAGCATTCTGGAGTCAAAGTTTCTGCCTGTTGACAGCGGGTGGTGCACCGATTGATGTTATCCGTAATTATATCGAGACGCAGGGAGAGAAAAAAAGATGAATATAGCTTACCATTTTCGTATATATCCAAACAGAGAGCAGGAAGTTCTGCTCGCAAAAACATTTGGCTGCTGTCGTTTTTTATATAATCAGATGTTGAATGATAAGATACGGGAATATGAAGCAACGAAAAAAATGCTGCGAAATACACCGGCGATGTATAAAAAAGCATATCCATTTTTGAAAGAAGTGGATTCCCTGGCACTTGCAAATGTGCAGATGCATCTGGAAAAGGCATATAAGAATTTTTTCAGGGATCCAAAGATTGGCTTTCCAAAATTCAAATCAAAACACAGGAGCCGAAAAAGCTATACGACAAATGTGGTCAATGGAAATATTCAGGTAGAAGATCATCAGATAAAACTACCGAAGTTGAAATGGATCCGTATGAAAAAACATCGTGATATTCCAGAAAAATATTGCCTGAAATCTGTAACAATAAGTATGGAACCATCTGGAAAGTATTATGCAAGTCTATTATATGAAAAAACTGACTGTGAAAACCAAGCAGAAGAATTAGATTATGAAGACGCAAAGATACTAGGAATTGATTATGCAATGCATGGAATGGCTGTGTTTTCTGAAGATATACAGAAGGAAAATGAAGGATACTTCAGAAAAAGTGAGGAGCGGCTGGCAAGGGAACAAAGAAAGTTATCCCATTGCGTGAAAGGAAGCAATAATTATTACCGACAGAAAAAACGTGTTGCATTATGTCATGAAAAAATCCGAAATCAGAGGAAAGATTTCTTACATAAGCTGAGTCATGAAATGGCAGAGACATATGATGTTGTTGCAGTAGAAGATATTGATATGAAAGCAATGAGCCAGTGTATGCATTTTGGGAAAAGTGTCATGGATAACGGTTACGGAAAGTTTCGGGAATTGCTGGAATATAAGCTGACATGGAGAGGAAAGAAATTGGTACGTGTAGACCGTTTTTTCCCTTCCAGTAAAAAATGCTGTAAATGTGGTAGTGTAAAGAAAGAACTGAAACTTTCGGACAGAGTATATTTTTGTACATGTGGAAATCGGATAGACCGGGATCTGAATGCGGCAATCAATATACGTGAAGAAGCACGCCGCATGTTGTTAGCAGGATAAATGGGAAGTGTCTGTATCCAGACAATGAAAATATCCCATAACTGGGTAAAAATGAATCGCGGGGCACGCGAGGATAGCTTGTAGATACTTGGCTCAGTAGAGCCATTGAGCAAGAAGCCCTCACTTCAAAATCTGTGATTTAAGTGGTGGGAGCATGTCACCCTAAAATGGAATTATTATGATGAGTAATTATATGAGGAACAAAAATGAACATACAAATTTTCGGAACCAAGAAAAGCTTCGACAGTAAAAAAGCAGAACGCTTTTTCAAAGAGCGAGGAATTAAATATCAGTTCGTGGACATGAAAGAAAAGGGCCTGAGCAAAGGCGAATTCAATTCAGTATGCCAGGCTGTCGGAGGAGATGAAAAACTGATTGATCAGGAGTGCAAGGATAAAGATCTGCTTGCGTTGATTACTTATCTTGCAGAGGAAGATAAAGCAGAAAAGATTCTGGAAAATCAAAAGGTGATCAAGACACCGATTGTGCGTAACGGGAAACAGGCAACAGTAGGATATCAGCCAGATATCTGGAAAAATTGGAAGTAAAAGAGTATAAAGAAAGTAAAAAAGGAACTCAAAAATAATAACAAATAAATTTGAGATTAAGGAAAGAATACTGAGTGAGAAGATGATAGATTACAACCGAGAAGACCAATTCCTGCGACAACGCCTGCAGAAAGAAATCCCGATTTTACGGGCATTAATACAAAATCTATATGAAGAACTGGACAGAAAACTCCATTTGAATGGTGCAAAAGTGCCGATAACATTTGGATATGACACGGACACACTGGGATCTTACACCAGACGAAGTGCACATGAAAAAGAGCATTTTCATTTTTCGCTGTTGTTTATTGCATATGGTGTGAAGAATCCGCTGTCCAAAGAGGACCGCATAGATCTGTTTAAGCATGAGTATGCCCATTATATGCAGTACAATATGCAGATTCCCGAAAAGTATAAATGGCAGGCGGGAACGCACGGAAGTGCGTGGAAATACTGCTGTTCTCTAATCGGAGCGGCGCCGACGCCGTATTATAAGGCGGGCGAAGCGCTTATGAATCATGACTACGATAAGGTATTAAAGAACAAGATTCATGATAAGTCCGTGCCGGTCCGGGATACTTATCAGCAACTGAAGACTGCACAGAAGAAAAAAGATGAAGTGGTTCAGTATAAGCTTGGCGACGCAGTGACACATCCGAAATTCGGACATGGAATTGTGGAGAAGATTAATCAGAGATCTGGCGGGGTGCATTTACATATCCGGTTTGATGGGGAAGTGAAGTGTATTGATCAGAAATGGTTGTCGCGGAAGAAGTATATGTGAAAAGATTCAGTAAAAACAAATAAGCAAGGTAGTGAAGTATCTGAAGAGGATAAACGTACACGAAGAATGTTAGAAGATGAGATGACATTTTTCGTGTGCGTAAATTTATATATTGACATACTATCAAAGTGATACTATCATAAAGATAATAATATAGGACGAAAAAAGAAAGAGGTAGTAATCATGCGGAAAAAATCAGAAATGCAAAAGGCTAACGAAGAATTTGTAAAGACTTACGATGATTCAAAATATCCAAAACCATCCGTGACTGCAGACATTGTTATTTTCGGAATGTTTGATAAAGAAGAAGATAATTATAGAAAAATAGCGGAGAAAGAGTTAAAGGTACTTTTAATCCAGAGAGGTGCGGCACCATATGAAGGCTGTTATGCCCTTCCGGGCGGATTTGTTGGTCCGAAGGAAACCATCGGCGAAGCCGCAGAACGTGAATTAAAAGAAGAGACAAACTGCAACTGTAATTTCCTGGAACAGTTCGGTACCTACAGCAATCCAAACCGTGATCCGAGAAGATGGGTGATCAGTAATGGATACATGGCACTTGTCAATGCTGGACAGGAAATAATCCAGGCAGGAGATGATGCTTCAGATGCAAAGTGGTTTGATGTATCATTTCAGGAAGAAGCCGGTATATGGAATCTGTGTCTGACACATGGGGATGAGAAGCTTCATGCAAGATTAGAAGAGACAACTTCGAAGTGGGATGTAAAGAAGAAATTTAAGACTATAGAAAGCGATGACCTTGCATTTGACCACGAGCTGATTCTTGCAGATGCAATCGTACAGCTTCGCAAGTGGATTACGGAGACGCATATAGCGTTCCGGCTTTTAACGGAGAAGTTTACACTGAGAGAATTGCAGCAGATTCATGAGACGGTGCTGGATACGAAGCTTCTGGTTCCGGCGTTTCGAAGAAAAGTGGCTGATCTGGTAGAAGATACCGGGGAGATGACGGGGGATGCCGGGCATCGGCCGGCGAAGTTGTATCGGGAGAGATGGTAAGTTACAATCGAAGGAGAAAAATATATGCATGCAAATGATGAAATCATCAGCCTTGCCGATTTCCGAAAAAAATTAAAAAGATTTCAGGAATGCTATGACGAAATATATTTTCGGGGAGAAGTAAAAGAATTTCTAAAGCGTGAGCCAAGTATTTTGCGAGATGAGGGCTATTTGGAAAATGAAGGACATATGTATCAGGAAATGATGCAAATGTATAGCAAACAATTGAATAATGCATATAGCTATATGGGAAAACTTGCACTGCTTCAACATAACAATGTTCCGACGAGATTGCTGGATATAACTGTCAATCCATTTGTTGCACTGTATTTTGCATGCGAGCAGAATGGAATAGCGAATGATGAAGATGGATATGTCTTTATGTATATCAGAAAAGGAAAAAGCTGTCATTCACCAGATGTGTATATACTGGCACTTCACGCCTGCTTTCCGGAGCTTTCTTATAGAAAAATTGCAGAGAAGGTTCGGCAGGAATTGGAAATGAATTACACAGAAGATGAAATTCAGAAAGTTATTCATACACCGTTATTTGTAAAAAGATCAGAGGATTTAAGTGTGGGAAATGCAAGAATTCAAGCACAAAAAGGATGCTTTTTTATCTGTGCAGATGATGAAAAAGGTGGACTTATTACGCTGGATTCGATCCCGCCGGTGATGGTTTATCGAATACCGGCATCTTATAAGGCCGGCATACGGGACGAACTGGATAAAGAGGAGAAGATTAACGTGTGTTCCATTTATCCGGAGATGCCGTCTGGTGGGGCATATTTAAGAGCAAAGTACAGAACTGTCAGATACGAAGTGTCAGAGGAAGATTATACGGTATATGATATATCGCAGAAAACGCATTGTAGAAGGGACACGGATTTACGCATTATCGTGAAAGAAGATTTGCCGATAAAGTGGGCGAAGCAGATCGTTCGACATGTTTGTGAGGGGTATAAAAGTTCTTCGGATGTTATATGGATATATGTCGGAGTGTCGAAGGAAGATATGCTTTTGTATAACTGGCGGATTACGGGCAGGTGGATTAATCCATTATGGAAAAATACGGGAATTGATCCGTTAAAAGAAAGAGATGGAGAATTTTCATGGGAGAATCAATCCGGAACTTCAATTATATCGGAGTATAATGAGAAAAATGTCTATAAACCGGACGATGAATTATATGCATATTATCATCAGGTTTTTGAGGATTCCATGCCATATATACGAGAAATAATTTCTTTATATGATAGTGAAGAAAAAGAAAAATTATATACATGGATATCTAGAAATAAGGAACAGATTCGGGAATTTTTTAATAAAACCACCAATGGTGGCTGCTCAAGAATCCGGGAATGGAATGAATTTATAAAACATTATAGCTTGCTGTATGTAGAGATGGAGAATATATGTCTTGAAAATGAAAATAAAAATTGGAATCCTCAGGCAAAATGGCATTTAATGGGGAGGAGGATTCAATCCATTCAGAAGGAGAAGGCGGTTATTGAAAAGGGAGAAGTAAAGTGGAGAAAAACGCTGGATGTTACGGATGAAGAACTGAAAAAGTGTAAGCCATGCTATGAAACTCATCAGGTAAGATCATTCGCTCAGACAATCCCTATGAGTGAAGATGCCATAGAAGTCAAGATGGAGATTAAGTATGAGAAAAATACAGAAGGAAAAATAGTTGTTTCCGGTAAAACCAACTTGTTTGACGGAGCACAATTGATGATTTCAATCATTCCAGATGGAAAATTTTATGGTCCGTCTTGTAAAGTAAACTGTTTAAATGGAACATTTACTTCAGAACCATTAGGAAATGGAAAGAATCTTTTAGGAAAATGTAAGATGAGTATTACAATGCCTGTAAGTTCCGCACAACCAATTGAATTTGTAAAAAAAGCTGGTATGCAATATGAAAACTTGAAAGGGGACTTTATCGTCAGAAAGGGGATATCACCTTCGGGGAAATATGAACAGGAAGTGGTTTTATGAAATGGAGAAAATCCTTATACGACATAATTGAAGTGAACGATGAACAAAATACAATAAGCAAGCTATATGACTGGATGATGATGATCGTCATAGTAGTAAGTATTATTCCGCTTGCCGTTAGAAACGCAAATGAACTTACGCAAATGTTAGATTTTGTTACGGTTATTATATTTATCATAGACTATATTTTAAGATTATTAACGGCGGACTTGAAATTGAAAAAAGGAAAGAAATCATTTGTCGAATATCCGTTTACACCAATGGCGGTAATCGATTTGGTATCGATCCTTCCATCAGTAACGCTTTTGAACAGCAGCCTGAAGTTATTAAGGCTCTTCCGGTTGTTCAGAACTTTCCGGGTATTCCGAGTATTTAAAGTGATCAGATATTCTAAGAGTATTAATATCATTATCAATGTATTCAAAAAGCAGAGAGAGGCGTTGCTGGTAGTAGGCGGATTGGCGATAGGATACATAGTGATCTCGGCACTGATCATGTTTAATGTAGAACCGGCAACATTTCCAAGCTTTTTTGATGCGGTATACTGGGCGACCGTTTCGTTGACTACGGTTGGATATGGGGATATCTATGCCGTTTCAACGATTGGTAAGGTGATTACGATGTTATCGTCGGTATTTGGAATTGCAATTGTGGCATTGCCGGCAGGCATTGTTACAGCCGGGTATATGGAAGAGATTAATAAAGATGAATCTTTGTAATTTAGGAGAATTGCAGATGGAAAATAAAGAGAAAAAGCAAATGCTTACAACGGAGCTAACAAAAGAAAAGGGCGGAGGGATTGTCGGGATAATTCAGGATATTACAATAAACGGAATCAAACTACAGGTGTTTCAGAACGGAACCGGCGGCCCGGTCATCTTCTGGGGCATGTATCCACATCAGCCGAACGAAGTAGAACATCTGTGGGAGTCTTTACTGGAACTTGTGCCGGAACAAAATTTCCTGCTCGTCGCATTTCAGGTGGAAGATTGGAATCGGGATTTTTCGCCTTGGGAAGCAGCGGCTGTATTCGGAAAGGAAGGCTTCGCCGGACAAGGTCTGAAGACGCTGAGATGGCTGACAGAGGAATGTGTGCCACATATTGACCGGACTTTTGGTGTGAAGGACAGGGAACATTGGCTGATGGGCTATTCGCTTGCCGGATTATTCGCGCTATGGGCAGCTTATGAAAGTGACGTGTTTTCTGGAATTGTATGCTGTTCGGGTTCGTTGTGGTTCCCGGACTGGGACCATTATGTGAGGAATCATGTGATTCAGAGTAAATGTAGCGTGTATCTGAGTCTTGGCGGAAAGGAAGAGAAGGCGAAGAACAAAGTAATGGCAGCGGTCGGTGACAGGACCAGGGCGCAGGAAGGGCTGTTACAGGAGGACTCGATGGTGGAATCTGTGGTTTTAGAGTGGAATGCGGGAGGACATTTTGCTGATGCGGGGAAGAGACTGGCTAAGGGTGTCAGATGGATGTTTGGTGCGAAAAGTGGCTTATAATAGAAGTTGAGGACGTTGATGTTTCATGGTATCATAATCAGTATAGAAGTAGATTAGAAGGTGTAATATATGGGAAGATTTGTGAATCCGGATAACAGTGCATTTCAAGTAGCACTGAATTCAAAAATCTATATAGATAAAACGGGCTTAATTGCCTGCATGAATGATGTACTGGACTCAACAGACGGATATATTTGCAATAGTCGTCCACGCCGGTTTGGAAAATCATATGCGGCGAATATGCTTGCAGCATACTATAGCAAAGGTGCAGATTCGGAAGAGATGTTTTTTGATCTTGAGATAGGAAAAACAGAAGATTTTAAGAAGCATCTTAATAAATATGATGTGATCCATATAGATGTACAATGGTTTCTGACCAATTGTGAAGAAGCAGAAAATGTTGTAGCATATATTACCAGGATAGTATTGGATGAATTGAGGGAAATTTATCCGGAAATTTTGTCTGAGGATGTAAGATCTTTGCCGGATGGGCTTTCACGGGTTAAGGATAAGACAGGACAGAAATTTATTATTATCATTGATGAATGGGATGTGCTTATCCGGGATGAGTCGGCAAATAAGAAAGTACAGGATGAATATATCCGTTTCCTGAGAAGTATGTTCAAGGGAACGGAACCTACGAAATATATCCAGCTCGCCTATCTTACAGGAATTTTACCGATAAAAAAAGAAAGAACACAATCGGCACTTAATAATTTCCGTGAATATTCGATGCTGAATGCGGGACCACTGGCCTCTTATATTGGATTCACAGAGGAAGAAGTAAAAGAACTTTGTGAGGAATATAAAAAGGATTTTTCAGAGGTGAAGCGCTGGTATGATGGCTATCAATTAGGAAAATATCATGTCTATAATCCAAACGCAGTCGTAAATCTGATGACCGATGGAAATTTTCAGAGTTACTGGTCTGGAACGGCTTCCTATGATTCGATCGTTCCATTGATTAATATGGATTTTGATGGATTAAAGACTGCAATTATTGAAATGTTGTCGGGGGCAGCGGTTGAAGTGGACGTTGCTTCATTTCAGAATGACATTGCAAATATTGTGAATAAAGACGATGTCCTGACGTATTTGATTCATATGGGATATCTGGGTTATTCGGGCGCTTCCAGAATGGCGTTTGTACCGAATGAGGAGATCAGACAGGAGCTGATTCGTGCGACGCGGAGAAAACGATGGAACGAGATGTTACTTTTCCAGCAGGAATCCGAATTGTTATTAGATGCAACGTTAGATATGGATGGTGAAGCGGTTGCAGAACGGATAGAAAAGATACATGAGGAATATGCATCAACAATTCAATACAATAATGAAAATTCACTTAGCAGTGTGTTGGCATTGGCATATCTGAGTGCGATGCAATATTATTTTAAGCCGGTTCGAGAATTACCGACAGGACGAGGCTTTGCGGATTTTGTGTTTATTCTAAAACCGGAATATAAGAGTGATTATCCGGCGCTTGTTGTGGAATTGAAATGGAATAAAAGTGCTGTGAGTGCATTGCAGCAGATAAAGGATAGAAAATATCCGGATTCTATTCAAGATTATACAGGTGATATTTTGCTGGTTGGGATTAATTATAGTAAAAAAGATAAGAAACATGAGTGTGTTATTAAGGCGTATAAGAAAAAATAACAGTGTTTCGTCAGGCATATAAGTGAAATGAAAGCATAGTAGAGGTGAATAAAATGCTCCCGGAAAGAAAAATACATTTTGAAGCAAAAAAGAAAGAAAAAGAGAACTTAAGATTTCGAAGCTTCTTAAAATGCAATGCGGATGAAGAAGAACTGGACCAGCAATTTTTACAACTGCACAAAGAATTATTTGAAAACTTCGATTGCGGCAGATGCCGTAACTGTTGTAAAGAGTACTGTGCGGAACTTACGACAGATGAAGTGAAGGAAGTGGCAGAGTATCTTAAGATGGAAGAGCCGCAATTTGTTCAGACATATCTGGAAAAAGATGAGACAGAAGGGACTTATTTAACGAAAAATAAACCATGTGATTTTCTTCAAAAGAATGGAGAATGTCTTTTAGAGGAGTGCAAGCCGGATGGCTGTAAGAAGTATCCATATACGGATCAATCGGGACGTTTGGGGAGTTTGTATGGTATGCTTGATGCGATAGCGGTGTGTCCTGTAGCATATGAGATCTGGGAACGGTTAAAGAAAATATATAACTTTCATTGATGATAATGTAAATGGAATGATAAAGAGGTAATTACAACCGGAGGTGAAAATCAATGAACAAAGCAGACAAAGCGGAATCTCTCTTCCGCACAGGCTACAACTGCAGCCAGTCGGTCTATGCAGCATTTGCGGAAGAACTGGGAATAACAGTGGAAGAGGCAGCAAAAAAAGCAAGCCCGTTCGGAGCAGGATTCGGCAAGCTTCGTGAAGTATGTGGTGCTGTGACGGGGATGGTCATGGTGATCGGTGATCTGTACGGATACGATGATCCGAAAGATGCGGCGGGGAAAAAGAAGCTTTATGCACTTGTGCAGAAGCTTTGCGGAGCATTTGAAGAATCGGAAGGAAGTCTAATTTGCCGGGAACTTCTTGGGCTGGAGAAGGGCGAAGATCTGGAAGAGCCTGCGGTCAGAACGGAAGAGTATTATCAGAGCAGACCGTGCGTGAAAGCATGCAGAAGAGCAGCAGAGATTTTGGAAGAATATATGAAGAATAAGTAGAAAAAGACAGCAAAAAAATCGGGGAATATATAAAGAATAAAAGGATAATAGAACGATTGATGTTGAATATAAAAAATAGAGCGGTACGATGAAGGTACCGCTCTGTTTTATATTCTGAATCGCCATGCGTTCGTAAGAAGCTGCCAGTGGCAGGAATTGTTATGTATTCGTAAAGTCTGGTTGGGGGCAGATTCCGCAGACAATGAAGGATTTTAAAATTTCTCATAATGAATTTTCTCAAATGGAAGCTTTGAAAGTTCGGCAGGTGTTTTCTCCTCAGCCGGCATCCCCAGAGACAGAATCGCTTCAAGCTTATACCCTTCCGGAAAATGCAGACATTCACGCACATAATCTTCGGTTGTAATAGATGCAGTACCGGAATCGGCGGAAGTTGCAGTTCTTAACCGTCCCTGGATCCAACAGCTTCCGATACCAAGACTGTCGGCCATCAGATGCATATTTGCCATGGCGATGGAGCTGTCCTCAATCCATACATCAGAGACTTCGGCATTGGCGATGACGACGATGGCCGCATCTGCGCCGGCCAACATCCAGGCGGCGCCGGTACGGCATTCGGACAGATGACGGAGCATGTCTTTGTCTTTGACGACGATGAATTCCCATGGGCGGATTGAACGGCTGGAAGCGGACAGAAGTCCGGCCTGAATGATCTGTGTCAATGCTGCATCATCAATAGGTGCACCGGTGTATTTACGAATGCTGTGGCGTTGCTGGAAAATTGATAATAAATTCATAAAAAACCCCCTTATCTTTTTTTCTTATAGTATAATTGAGAATATAAGAAAAGGGAAGAGAAGAGTATTTAGACAAGTATTAGACAAAAGAAAGCAGGAAGGATATGAGCGAATACATTACGACCTACACAGGAAAACATTTTAAACCAACAGAACCGGATCCGGAGTTATTTGACATAGCAGATATTGCACATGCGCTGTCTCTGATATGCAGAGGAAATGGTCATGTGAAGACGTTCTGGTCGGTCGGGGAACATTGCATTTGCTGTGCAAAAGAGGCAAAGGCGAGAGGCCTGTCGGATAGGGTGGTGCTTGCATGCCTGCTTCACGATGCAAGCGAGTGTTATATGTCGGATGTTCCGTCGCCTTTTAAGAAGGAACTGCCGGAATATAATGAACGCGAAGAACGTATGCTTTCTATGATTTATGAAAAATTTCTCGGTTCGGACCTGACACCGGAAGAGAAGATGCAGTTGAATGTGATTGATAAGGCAATGCTATGGTATGATCTGACGTTTCTTCTGGGAGAGAAACAGGAGAGCGAAGCGCCAAAATTGCATATTGATCTGAGGTATGAGGTCAGAGCATTTGGTAAGGTGGAAGAGGAATACCGGAGGATTTTTGAAGAACAGCTTATAACCGTACAGAATAAAAGAATCTAAAATCGTACGGATAAGATAGAAAAGGAGGAATACATTATGTTACACGAAGTATCTTTTGCGTCCTACAACGGACGTGACCAGGTCCAGGGATGGATCTATGTTCCGGCTTGCAAACCGAAGGGAATTGTCCAGGTGATCCACGGATTTGGTGAACATTCCAGACGTTATCTGCATATGATATCTGCCTTCATGGATGCGGGTTATATCGTGGCAGCAGACGATCATGTAGGACATGGGAAGACAGCAATGGTCAATAATGTGTGGGGTGATTGGGGAGACAAAGGACCGCATACAATGATGGAAGACGAGCATACATTGAAAGGAATCGTGTGTGAAAAATATCCGGATCTGCCATATTTCTTATTCGGACACAGCATGGGATCTTTTATCACAAGAGATTTCATTGCAAAATACGGGGACGAACTGGCCGGGGCAACCATCTGCGGAACAACGGGAATCTTCCGCGGGGCAGAAGAGACGGGAAAGAAATTAAAAGAAGCGATCGATGCAGGACATGGAGAAGAATCCGATCCGTCATATACCGGAGAACTGATGGGATGGATGTGTGAGCGCTGTGGAGAGGTCAGCATCGGAAATGAGTGGATCTGTGCCGATCCGTATGTACAGCGGGATCATGCCGATGATCCGTTTGATGCATTTACCAGACCGACCAGCAACCGTTCGGTATATGATTTCATCCAGATGATGTTACAGATCGAGGGAACAGAGTGGGCCGAAAAAGTGCCGACAGATCTGCCAATCTATAATATTGCGGGAGATCAGGATCCGGTAGGTGAGTATGGTGTCGGTGTATATCAGGTAAGTAACTGGCTGGTACAGACCGGACATAACGTAACAACGAAGCTGTACTCGGGATACCGTCACGAGATACATAATTATGCTGAGATTAAGAACGAAGTCGAAGCGGGTATTATTGCATTCATGGACAAGGCATTATAAAAATGTATTAGGTGCCGGGACCACCGGATACCATAGCTGTGGTGACACCAAGGATATTACCGATTTCAATCGTAGCGGCAAGAGCCGTAGTCAGAGCGGAAAAAGGAGAAACATCTCCTACTATTCCTTCCTAAAACGCAAAGAAGAGCAATGCTGTGAACAACATTGCTCTTCAAAATTCAGTTCCTGCAATTAGAACAAATGTGAGGTTGAGGGCGTTAAAGTTTCATGATATCATAATCAATATAGAAGAACAGTGTGACAGATTATGTTATTACAACCGGAGAGTCTTTTATCGCATTCTTCAAAAGGACCTGTTTTCATAAACAAGGAGTGAAGGCGGATTACGAATGTCCGTTTCATTAAAGGAAGGAGTTAAGATGAAGCAATTAAAAAAACAATGGAATAAGGTAACGGCACTTTTGCTGACCTTTGGGATGGTTTTTGGATTATTTGCGGCAGTGCCGGTACAGGCGGAGGATGGAAATGCGTCCGGAAGTACAATTTTTGATGTAAAAATTGTACATACGAATGATATTCATGCGCGGGTAGAAGAGGACGATTACAATCAGGTGATCGGAATGGACCGGCTGAGCGGAATTGCACAGGCATTTACGGAAGGAGCAGACGGTTTGCTGATGTTGGATTCCGGAGATACTTTTCATGGACAATCGATTGCGACATTGGTAAAGGGAGAATCAGTGGCAAAACTGATGAAAGCTTGTGGATATGATGCAATGACTACAGGAAACCATGACTGGAGTTATGGCAAAGATCGTTTAAAAGAGCTTGGTGGAATTGCTAATGTCAAAATTTTATCCGGTAACATCAAAAATACAGACGGAACATCCTTTTTTGATACGGATGCACTTGTAAAAGAGATTACAAAAAATGGAAAAACACTGAAGATCGGTGTGTTTGGTGTAAGTGATCCGGAGATGAAAAATAAGACAACACCATCTAACGTGGAAGGGCTGGACTTTCAGGATGCGGTAGCTTATGCAAGAAAGGAAGCTGCCGCGTTAAAGGCAGAGGGGTGTGATGTGGTGATCGCATTGTCCCATACGCTTGATCCAAAGAGTGTGGCTGCACAGGTGGACGGTGTCGATTTGTGGCTGTGTGGACATGAGCATATTGAACTCAGTGAATCTGTGACGACACCGGATGGTTCAACAACCTATGTATCGGAAAGTGGATATTATTTAAATACTGTGGGTCTGATCGATCTGAACTGTACTATGGATGAGAATGGAAGCGTACATGTGGATTATAAGAAGACATCGGTCGATTATGAAGCGGCACAAAACTATCCGAAGGATGCTTCCGTGACAGCTGTATTGGATACGATCAAAGCGGAAAACGAGACAGTACTGAATCGTGTCATCGGTACTTCACCGGTGGAATTAGACGGTGTCTGGGAACATATCCGTATTGGACAGACAAATCTTGGAAATGTCATAACGGATGCGTACCTGCTTGCCACAGGGGCTGATATAGCCTTTGAAAATGCTGGTGGAATCCGTGCTTCTATCGCTGCCGGAACGGTAACGTATGGAGATGTCATCAATGTCAGCCCTTATGGAAACTATGTGGTGACCAAAAAACTGACCGGCGCACAGATAAAGGAAATGCTGGAGACCAGTCTTACTATTCAGAAAAACTGTATTGTTGCAAATGACAGTGGTGAGTGGGATGCGTGGCCAAATGACAGCGGAAGTTATCTGCAGGTTGGCGGAATTACCGTCCGCTTCGATCCGGCGCAGCCAGCGGGTGCCCGTGTGCTTTCTGTGCAAAAAGATGGGCAGGATCTGGATGATACAAAAGAGTATACCGTAGCAGTTAACAATTACCTTGCCGGCTCTGACAGCTATCCTCAGCTTGCCGGTGCAGTGGAGACCGGAGAATATTCCTGCTGTGAAGAGTTGTTGATTCGCTTCTTTGAACAGGGCTCTGATACAGTTATGGCAAGTGCAGCGAAGCAGAACATGATTCAGACAACCAAAGAGGCAGAAGAACCGGGACAGCCACCTGTGCCTGTTACACCGCCTGTACCGGAGCAGCCAGCGAAAGAACAGCTGGAAGCTGTGAAAACAGAGAATAAAGAAAAAGCAAGTGGAACAAAAACTTCGGTAAAAAGTCCGAAAACAGCGGATAATAATGAGATATTCTTCTGGATGATACTACTGTTGCTCAGTAGCGGAGCAGGAAGTATCTGCCTGGTTCAGAAAAATAAAGGATAATTCAAGATGCGGAAGCCCTTAAAAAAATCAAGGACTTCCGCACTTTTTTTGTTTACAGAAAAATAGTTTTGTAATCGCATGCGCCAAATAGCAGAAAATTAAGACGGAATCAACACACATGCACAATATCCCGGAGCAGGTTGAAAACAGTAGATGGTCAGAGTCTTGTCGGCTTCGACAGCAAAATGTAAGGACTCCGGTTTTATTAAACCCGGAGTCCTTTTTGAAGAAGTTCATCGAAAGAGCAAGGTTTTCCCCACAGATATCCCTGACTATAATCAGGATCCAGCAGTCGAATCTTTTCCCATTCATCCTCAGTCTCCACACCTTCTATGCAGATTTTTATGTTCAGACGGTGTATCATAGTGCAGAATCGTTTTAAAAGATCATATTCCTTTGCATCTTTTATAGCTTTTGCGGTAAAGGAACGGTCAATTTTAATGATATCCGGACGAAGTTCATTGAGATAATGGAAGTTCGAATAACCGGTTCCGAAATCATCCAGTGCAAGCCGTATGCCGGCTTTTCTTAATTCCTTCAGGAAATGCCGTGCATTGGAATTGTCTTCCAGCAAAGCACTTTCTGTTAATTCCACGATCAATGCTTCCGGAGGAAGTTTGGCATTTTCAAGTTCAGCAGAGATATCCTGTATCACATCAGACTTTTCAATCTGTATCTGTGAGATATTGATGCTGACCTGGAAGTCCGGAATTGTTTCACGGAGCTTTTTACATGCCTGTAGAGCTTCCCTTATGATCCAGCGGCCGGCCGGAATGATGAGTCCGCTTTCTTCCAGGATAGGGATAAATTCTGCCGGTGAGATAGTTCCGAACTGTCCGGAAGAAAAACGCATCAAGGTTTCCGCACCAAAAGGCTGTCTGCAGCCTGCTTTCACCAATGGCTGTAAGGCAACAGAGAATCCACGAAAGTCATGTATGACTGCCGCATGAAGGACATCGCTGATATCTTTCAGATGTAAGAACCGTTGATAGTCCTGTTCATTGAAAATGTAATAACGGTTTCTTCCCCGTTTTTTAGCTGTGTTCAATGAAAAATCTGTCCGCTTCATCATTTCATCATATTCGCTTTCCAGAAGATTATAAAATGGGAGAATCCCACCGGAAATCGTAAAGATTGCCGTATAATGATTCTTTTTAATAAACTGGTTGATGTTTTCCCTGATTTTATTGTAAAGGTGTACTGCTGTCTGCTTATCGTCAGAAGTAATATCCACGATGATAAATTCATCAGAGGATAATTTGTATACCTGCTGTTCCCCTGAAATACAGTGCGAAATACACTCTGCAGTTTTCCGGAGAATATAATCACCATAATCCCATCCGAATTTTTCATTGATCGATTTGAAATTATCAATACCAAGGCGTAACAGAAATCCATTTTCCAGAGGAGTCTCCTGGGTCTTCAGGTATTCAATCAGACCATTCTCGCCGAAAAGTCCACTGATATTATCTGCTTTCTGCTTTTCGCCGATCTCATTAATACATCCAACCATGTAGAGCGGCTTTTGATAATCATCCCGTACAAGATATCCGCGGCAGTTGATCCAGACCGGATTCCTGTTCAGATCCAGCCAGCGGTATTCCATATTATGGATACAACGGTTGGTAGTAAGCAGATCACGGAATTCGGCAGTCAGCAGCGGATAATCCTCGGCATATACAAAGTCCCGGTGTGTTTCCATAACATTATAAAAAGCATTTTGAGGAACGCAGAAACGTTCCAGTGACTGTGGTGCAATATAGTAAAAGTCGGTCCGGAAATCAACAAAGTACAGATAGTCATCGGTACTTGGACTGAGCAGGTCAATGATCCCGCATAATTCCGTCGGTGAAATATGCTGGTATTTTTTCTCCTGCGTGATCAGTTCATCCGTGATCCCTTGTGCACGAGATTGCTTTCCGGAAGAAAGCATCGGATGAGAAGAAGCGGAATGTGATATTTTTTTTCTTCGTTTTTCACGGTAAAGCATAGTATCACTGCGTCTTACGATATCTTTAAAATCCATATCGGTGTCAGGCTGATAATAGGCATATCCGGAGGAGACGCTGAGAGAATAGGAAAGATCCTGATCCTTTTCATTTAGAAGCAGCTCCAGTTTATGGATCTTATCGGCAATCAGCTCTTTTTCATCTTTATGGAAAATATAAGCAAATTCGTCTCCACCGATTCGGAAACAATTCTGTTCCGATGGAAAAGCCTGGCGGATACACTGATAGCAAAGCTTTAAGGCTTCATCTCCCTTTTCGTGGCCAAAGTTATCATTAATTTCCTTCAGATTATCAAGGTCTAACAAGACAACTCCGGTTGTATGTAATTCCAGCTCCTGCTCGTCCAGATAACGGATCATATTTTCATAGGCATTCCGGTTCATGGCTTCGGTGAGCATATCTATATTAGCCAGTTTCTGGAAGTAGATTAGTTTTTGCTTCTGGATACACTGCTCATAATATTGCGATACCTGGATCCAGATCAGCATAAGGATAAACAGCAGAGTCCCAAGCGGAAGAAATACAGATGTCTGCTGGAATCTGCGGATATAATAAACCAATAGTTCCGACAAGGCAAAATACATAATGAGGTACATCGGGTATCTGAATTTTCTGGCAAGTTCGTTTCCAAGCTGTTTTGCCTCGTAATGGATCAGTCCGATCGTATATGCTGCATTCACAAGCATGATCAGATGCGTGATCGGAAGAATCAGGAAGATATCGACAATTCCCATACACTGAAGAAGGACGGCTGCGCCCATATTGATCAGATAAGAAACAGACAGGAACAGGGCACCTTTTCGGAATTTACTTTTGCAAATATCATACAAAAGGAAATTAAACGGTACAGGAAAGAGATAAAATGTAAAGAAGTCAATAAAATACAGTGTTCTTCCATCCGGAACTAAAAACTGCAGAAAACCACATTGCTTCAGGGACCATAAGGCGATCAACAGAGAAAAGATTCCAAGATTCAGGAATATTTTAGATGTTTCTTCGGAAAAATCCTCCTGTTTCTTACGGATCACTGCAATATACAATACCAGAGAGAGAAATCCCAAAAATAAAACACCGCAACTGACGATCAGTATTCCTAGACTCTGGCTGAGAATCTTCAGAATACAATCGCCCCTCGTACCCAGAAAAAGATGAGCCGGGTTCCCATAATAACCCTGATATACAGGGATGATTTTGACGGTCAGTTTCTTGGCATCACTGTTTGCCGGAATGTCTACAATATGCCAGCAGGAGCCGGGTGATTTCATGAATTTGGGTGTGTGTGTTTCATTTCCGTATTGATAAATAAGTTTCCCATCAAGCCAGACTTCTGCATTGGTATGAGTAGTCTGGAAAAGAATCGCTTTTTGTGTGTGGAATTCATCGGACAGGATCACAGATTCTGTTTTCGCACCGTCAGTTTTAAAACTTGTTGTTTTCAGTGAGGTGGTGTTATCAAAAGGCAGTTCGTTCCGAACAGTATCCTGTCTGAATATCCAGATGGAAAAGATGACGGCAAATAAGACAGATGCGATCAACGAGAGCCATATTTTTTTCTCTATTTTCATAATTTGATTTCCTTTAGATTCTACGTATTCTCAGGTGACAATAATCTATACGTATAGAATAACAAAATTGGCAGATGAAATCAATGTGAAAAGGAGTTTGCTATTTCCAAACTTTTGCTTTACAAATGATATATAAAGTATTATGATAAAAAAAACGAAATCTTCAGGGCAGGGTGCGATTCCCTACCGGCGGTAAAGCCCGCGGGCCGAGAGGCATGATCCGGTGTGATTCCGGAGCCGACAGTATAGTCTGGATGAGAGAAGATGATGGTACAGTTATTTTAATAGATGAATGTAGTGTCTGAGCTCTGAGATGGTGATCCATTTCAGAGCTTTTTTGGTTAACAGATCATTTGTCAGTTACATGTAACAGATCATTTCCCCTGTAGGTATCCTGCAGGGGTTATTGTATAACTAAGAAAGAAGGAAGAAAAATGACGGATCAGGAATACATGCTCCGGGCAATCCAGCTTGCAAAAAAGGGAGAAGGATGGACGAATCCGAATCCGATGGTAGGTGCGGTGATCGTAAAAGACGGCCGGATCATCGGGGAAGGTTATCATAAAAAATGCGGAGAACTTCATGCAGAGCGCAATGCAATCGCATCGCTTACAGAATCGGCAGAGGGTGCGACAATCTATGTTACGCTGGAACCATGCTGTCATTATGGCAAGACACCGCCGTGTACGGAAGCGATCATAGAACAGAAGATTAAAAAAGTGGTGATCGGTTCCAGGGATCCGAATCCAAAGGTGGCAGGAAAAGGTGCACAGATATTGCGTGAATCGGGAATTACAGTAGTTCAGGATTTTATGCGGGAAGAATGTGACTGTCTGAACCCGGTGTTCTTCCATTATATTACGACGAAGACACCGTATGTAGTGATGAAATATGCTATGACACTGGATGGGAAAATTGCGACAAAGACGGGCGCATCGAAGTGGATCACAGGAGAACCGGCCCGACAGGAAGTGCAGCATATGCGGCACCGGTATATGGGTATTATGGCCGGTATCGGGACTGTACTTGCGGATGATCCGATGTTGAATGTCCGGGTAGAAGGATGGAAAAGTCCGGTCAGAATAGTATGCGACAGCAGTCTTAGGATACCGCTTGACAGCCAGATCGTAAGAAGTGCAAAAGAGTACCGGACAATCGTGGCTTATGCAGGACGGGAAGAGAACGAAGAAATAACAGAAGAAATAGAACGGCTACATGCGAAAGGCGTGGATACCGTCTGCTGTCCGGATGAAAAAGGTCAGATAGACCTTAAAAAGCTGATGACATATCTTGGAAATGAGGGTATTGACAGCATTCTGCTGGAAGGCGGGGGCACGCTGAACGACAGTGCACTGCGGGCAGGAATTGTAAAAGAGGTACACTGTTTTATCGCACCAAAATTATTTGGCGGAAAGAACAGTAAGACACCGGTGCAAGGAATCGGCATCGGACTTCCATCAGAAGCATTGAAACTGAAATGTACGGATATCTGCCGGATCGGTGAAGACATCAGGATAATCTGTCAGGTATGTGAAAAAGAACAGGAGGGGCCATGTTTACAGGAATCGTAGAAGAGAAAGGATCGGTCCGCTATATGCAGCTGACCGGAGAGTCGGGAGTTCTGGCAGTCAGGGCGAAGAAGGTATTGGAAAGAACGAAGATCGGTGACAGTATCGCAGTCAATGGAGTGTGTCTGACAGTTACATCACTTCAGCCGGATGGATTTACTGCAGATGTGATGGCAGAGACCATCAGGAGAAGCAGTCTGGGAAGCTGTAAAGTCGGAAGTCAGGTGAATCTGGAACGGGCAATGGCTGCAGACGGAAGATTTGGAGGACATATCGTAAGCGGTCATATTGACGGAACCGGTGTGATCCGGTCTCTGATCCGGGAGGAGAATGCCATCTGGGTATCTATCGGAACATCGCCGCAGATATTACATCTGATCGTAGAAAAAGGCTCCATCTGTATAGATGGCATCAGCCTGACGGTGGCAAAAGTAGAGGAAGAGGGATTTCAGGTATCGGTTATCCCGCATACAGGAGAAGAAACGACGCTTTTGGAAAAAGTGCCGGGCGATTCGGTGAATCTGGAGAATGATGTGATCGGAAAATACGTAGAAAGGCTGTTAGGCCTTGGAAAGAGTGAAGAAGAGAAAAAAGAATCCGGAATTACGATGGAATTTTTGCAGGAATTCGGATTTTAGAACAGGAGGATAAATAGAATGTCACAAAACAATCAGTACAATACAATCGAAGAGGCACTAAGGGATCTGAGGGAAGGAAAGGTTATTCTGGTTACAGATGATCCGGACAGAGAGAACGAAGGGGATCTGGTATGTGCAGCAGAGTTTGCAACACAGGAGAATATCAATTTTATGGCGACTTATGCGAAAGGGCTTATCTGTACACCGATGAGTGCGGAAATTGCAGCAAGGCTTAACTTTCCACCGATGGTTGCGGAGAATACCGATAATCACAGCACAGCATTTACCGTTGCGGTGGACCATGTTGATACGACGACAGGTATTTCGGCAGCAGAACGTTCCTATACAATCATGAAATGTGTGGATGAAGATGCGAAGCCGGAAGATTTCAGAAGACCGGGACATGTATTTCCACTCATTGCCAGAAAAGGCGGAGTCCTGGTGCGGAACGGACACACAGAGGCGACGACTGATCTGGTGAGACTGGCTGGATTGAAAGAATGCGGCGTGTGTTGTGAGATTATGAAAGAAGATGGCACAATGATGCGTACACCACAGTTGTGGGAATTTGCAAAAGAGCATAATCTTACATTTATTACGATCCGTGATCTTCAGGATTACATGAGAATCCATGAAAAACATGTAAAAGAAGAGGCGGTTGCAGACCTTCCGACGCAGTATGGAGATTTCAGACTTCACGGATATATCAATGATATTACAGGAGAACATCATCTTGCACTGGTAAAAGGTGATATCGGAGACGGTGAAGATGTACTTTGCAGGGTACATTCGGAGTGCCTGACAGGTGATGCATTTGGCTCGCTTAGATGTGACTGTGGTCTGCAGCTTCAGACAGCGATGCGTCAGGTAGAAGCAGAAGGCAGAGGGATCATTCTTTACATGAGGCAGGAAGGCAGAGGAATCGGGCTGCTCAATAAGATCAAGGCATATGCACTGCAGGAGCAGGGATATGATACGGTAGAGGCCAATGTAAAGTTGGGATTTGCACCGGATCTCAGAGAGTACTGGATCGGAGCGCAGATATTATCTGATCTCGGAGTGAAGTCATTGAGACTTCTGACCAATAATCCGGACAAAGTCTATGGACTTGGTGGGTTTGGACTGAAGATCAATGAAAGAGTACCGCTGGAGATCCCACCGCAGAAGTATGATCTGAAATATATGAAGACAAAACAGGAAAAGATGGGACACATTTTCAAAGAAATAGAATTATAAAAAGATTTAATGAATAACAGGAGGAAGAAATCATGAGACAGATCAATTTAGTAGAAGGAAAAGTAGTAGCACCTGAGGGAATGAAAGTCGGAATCGTGGCTGCCAGATTCAATGAGATCATTGTGAATAAGTTATTGGGCGGAGCCGTCGACGGGCTGGTAAGACATGGGGTAGAAGAAGAGAACATTACGGCTGCATGGGTACCGGGAGCATTTGAGATTCCGCTGACTGCACAGAAGATGGCACAGTCCGGAAAGTATGATGCAGTCATCTGCGTGGGAGCAGTTATCCGCGGGGATACTTCCCACTATGATCTGGTGTGTAATGAATCGGCCAAAGGAATCGCGCAGGTTGAACTTGCAACAGGAATTCCGGTATTATTCGGAGTGATCACAACAGAGAATATCGAACAGGCTATCGCACGTGCAGGAAGTAAAGCAGGAAATAAAGGATATGACTGTGCATTGTCCGCAATTGAGATGGTAAATCTGATGAAGCAGCTTTAATCAGGTGCAGCCGATGGTGAAAACAATCATTTTTGATTATGATGGAACGATACATAATACTCTTGGAATCTATGAGCCGGCGTTCAGGGAAGCTTATCAGTGGTTGTCAGAACAGAATGTTGTAGAGGAACAGAAGATAGAGACGGCGCAGATCGCAGGCTGGCTGGGCTTAAACAGCAAAGAAATGTGGGATACATTTCTGCCGGAATTAGATCAGAGATACAAAGATCAGGCGAGTGCGATCGTGGGAGATTCCATGGTCAGGCAGATCAGGAAGCACCGGGCAGTGTGGTATCCGGGAGCGGAAGAGATGCTTACAGCTTTGAAGAACAGAGGATATCATCTTGTGATCTTAAGCAACTGTAAGGTGGCATACCGCAAAGCACATTGGGAAGAATTCCGAATGGAAAGATGGTTTGAACAGTTTTATGACTGTGAATCGTATGGTTTCTGCCCTAAGACGGAGATCGTGCAGGAAGTTATCCGGGACTATCCGGGACCTTATCTGGTGATCGGAGACAGAAGACAGGATTTGGAATGTGCCAGATCCTGTAAAAGTCCGTTTATCGGATGCCTGTATGGTTATGGTGAGAAGGGAGAACTGGATGGAGCAGATTATTTTGTGAAATCTGTAGAAGAGATAACCGGAATCGTATAATGTGAAAAAGTGCACAAAAATAGAACTGTATTTTTGTAAATTATATTTAATTCCACTCTTGCACTTTACAAGAAAAAAGTGTAAAACATTAAGTAAGCTAAAAAAAGTAAATAAGAAATGCAATGAAAGGGATACGTCATAAAAGTTAACTGGAATTCAGAGAGCCGTTGGATGGTGTGAAACGGCAGAAAGTATTTTATGATATCACCCAGGAGCATCCCGCTGAAATATACAGGTTGGAAGAATCAACATAGTCAGGTATCGAGTAAGCCGGGACGTTGTCTTCACGTTACAGAAGAAACTGTTAGATATTTTGACAGTAACAAGTGGTTGTGGTTAGTGATGACTGCAGTAAAACGAAGTGGTACCACGGAAGAATATTCCGCCTTTGTTATCCGAAAGGATAGCGAAGGCGTTTTTTTATATATTTACTTTAAAGAGAAAGAAGAGGGATTATTTTATGAGTGGAATATTAATGATGATCATTGCCATTGTTGTGCTTGGTGGAGCATATCTTCTTTATGGTCGTTATCTCCAGAACAAATGGGGCATTGACCCAAATGCCAAAACTCCGGCATATGAGATGGAAGACGGGGTTGACTATGTACCGGCCGATACGAACGTCGTATTCGGTCACCAGTTTGCATCAATTGCAGGTGCAGGTCCGATCAACGGACCGATCCAGGCAGCAATCTTCGGATGGCTTCCGGTACTTTTGTGGATCTTAATCGGAGGGGTATTCTTTGGAGCTGTTCAGGATTTCGCATCTATGTATGCATCTGTAAAGAATAAAGGACGTACAATCGGATATATCATCGAAGAATATATCGGAAAATTAGGTAAGAAATTATTCCTGTTATTCTGCTGGCTGTTTTGTATTCTGGTCGTTGCAGCTTTTGCTGATGTTGTAGCCGGAACTTTTAATGGATTCTCAGTAAGTGAAGCCGGAAAAGTAACAAAAATTGCAGCTAACGGTGCAGTCGCAACTACTTCTATGATATTTATCTTAGAAGCAGTCGGACTTGGAATGTTTTTGAAGTATACGAAATTCAACAAGTGGATTAATACAGCGGTTGCAATCGTATTATTGGTAGCAGCAATCGCACTGGGACTTCACTTCCCAATGTATGTAGGACTGGATGCATGGCATCTCATCATCTTCGTTTACATCCTGATTGCCAGTGTCGCTCCTGTATGGGCACTTCTTCAGCCTCGTGACTATCTGAATAGTTACCTTTTGATTTTTATGATTGTTGGTGCGATTGTTGGTGTATTTGTAGCAAATCCATCTTGTAACCTTCAGGCATTCACAAGCTTTAACGTAGATGGACAGTATATGTTCCCAATCTTATTTGTAACGATCGCTTGTGGTGCGGTTTCCGGCTTCCATTCACTGGTATCTTCCGGTACAGCATCCAAACAGATTAAGAATGAGAAGAACATGCTTCCTGTATCATTCGGAGCAATGTTAATGGAAAGTATGCTTGCAGTTATTGCACTGATCGCAGTTGCATCTTTTGCCAAAGGTGAAGCAGCAGCACAGGGACTGACAACACAGCCTCAGATTTTCGCCGGAGCGATTGCGAACTTCCTGTCAGTCATCGGACTGCCACACTCTCTTGTATTTACGCTGATCAATCTGGCAGTATCCGCATTTGCACTGACTTCTCTGGATTCTGTAGCCAGAGTAGGCCGTCTGTCATTCCAGGAATTCTTCCTCGATGATGATGTAGATCAGGATAACATGAGTCCATTCTTAAAAGTGGTAACGAATAAATACTTTGCAACGGTTATTACACTGGTACTTGCATATTTCCTGACAAAAGTCGGTTATGCAGAGATCTGGCCTTTATTCGGTTCAGCCAACCAGTTGTTATCTGTACTGGCACTGGTAGCTTGTGCGGTATTCCTTAAGAAAACGAAGCGCAAGGGATTCATGCTCTGGGGACCAATGGTATTCATGATGGCTGTTACATTTACAGCACTTGGTATGACGATCGTGAAACTGACAAAAGCATTCCTGACAACAGGGCTGGATCTTGGAAATACATTACAGCTGATTTTTGCCGTATTGCTTCTGATCCTTGGTGTGTTGGTTGCAATCCAGGGTGTAAAGAAACTTCTTGAAAAAACAGATGATAAGAAAGCAACAGCTTAATCATTATTTTATTCGTAATAAGAACATATAAGAGAAACTGTGATAATAGCGTGAAGGTTATTATCGCAGTTTTTTTGTTTTATATTATATATAGTAGAGACAGATTCTGCACAATTGGATAAAGTGTATAAAAAAATATAGATCAATATAAAAATATTGATAATTAATCCAAAAATATTCTATGTCAAAAAAATAGTGTTGTAATTATAATGAGATTAGTCAATGAGTTAGACGCGATTAAAAACAAAACGCACAAAACAGGAGGAAAGAAAATGAAAAAGAAAAAAGTATTTGCACTCATGATGGCAGCAACACTTGCATTATCACTGGCAGGCTGCGGAGGATCTTCGTCAGGTGATTCAAAATCATCAGGATCTTCAGACAGCAGTTCTGTAGCCAATAAGGACAAACCGCTTTGCTGGTTTAACCGTCAACCTTCTAATAGTTCAACAGGGGAATTGGACAAAGAAGCGTTGAATTTCAACAAAGATACTTATTATGTAGGATTTGATGCTAATCAGGGAGCAGAACTTCAGGGAGAGATGGTTGTTGATTATATCAAAGCAAATGCTGATAAGATTGACAGAAATGGTGATGGAGTTATCGGATACGTACTTGCAATCGGTGACATCGGACATAATGATTCTATCGCACGTACACGTGGTGTTCGTGCGGCACTTGGAACAGGAGTTAAAGAAGGTGACGAAGTTGCTTCCAAGCCGGCAGGAACAAACGTAGACGGAAAAGCAAAAGTTGTCCAGGATGCTAAGATTGATGTAGACGGAAAAGAATTTACAGTCCGTGAACTTGCTTCTCAGGAAATGAAGAACTCAGCAGGGGCAACATGGGATGCGGCTACAGCAGGTAACGCAATCGGAACATGGGAAGCTTCTTTCGGAGATCAGATCGATATTGTTGTTTCTAACAATGATGGTATGGGAATGTCAATGTTTAATGCATGGGCAAAAGATAACAAAGTTCCTACATTCGGATATGATGCAAACAGTGACGCTGTTGCAGCAATCGCTGAAGGATACGGCGGAACAATCTCTCAGCATGCAGATGTTCAGGCTTATCTGACATTAAGAGTACTCCGTAACGCACTTGACGGAGCAGACGTTGATACAGGTATTGGTACAGCAGATGATGCCGGTAACTGCCTGACAGAAGGTGAAGATTACAGATACAGCGAAGAAGACAGATCTTACTACGCATTAAATGTTGCAGTAACAGCTGATAATTACAAAGACTTTACAGATTCAACAAAGATTTATGACAAAGTGTCAAAACAGCTTGATTCAAGCAAGAGTCCATCTAAGAAAGTATGGCTTGATATTTACAATGCATCAGACAACTTCCTGAGCTCAACATACCAGCCACTTCTTGAGAACTATGATGATCTCCTTAACCTGAAGGTTGATTACATCGGTGGAGATGGACAGACAGAGTCAAACATCACAAACCGTCTCGGAAATCCAAACGAATATGATGCATTTGCAATTAACATGGTTAAGACAGACAATGCATCAGCATACACATCACTTCTCTCAAAATAAGAGACTGGTTAAATGGTAAATGAATGAAACGCAGAGGGGTGTCAGAGATGATACCCTTCTTTCATCAAGAAAAGGAAGCAGAGTTATGACAGTAGATAAGAATAAATACATCTTATCGATCAATGGCATGAGTAAGTCATTCGGTAGAAACAAAGTTCTGAAACATATAAGCCTGAATGTCAAACCTGGGACCATTATGGGACTTATGGGTGAAAACGGTGCCGGAAAATCGACAATGATGAAATGTCTCTTTGGTACTTATCAGAAAGATGAGGGGACAATTATATTAGACGGCAGAGAAGTAAATTTCTCGGGACCAAAAGATGCACTGGAAAACGGAGTAGCGATGGTACACCAGGAATTGAACCAATGTCTTGAAAGAAGCGTTGTAGATAATATGTTTCTTGGACGATATCCAAAGAATTCTTTTGGAATTGTCGATGAAGGAAGAATGAAAAAGGAAACTGCAAATCTCTTCAGACAGCTTGGAATCACAGCAAATCTGACACAGCCAATGAAAAAAATGTCTGTGTCCCAGCGGCAGATGTGTGAGATTGCAAAAGCTATTTCCTATCATTCCAAAGTAATTGTACTGGATGAACCAACCTCATCCCTGACAGCACCGGAAGTTGAGAAACTTTTCAAGATGATGCGTCAGTTGAAAGCACAGGGAATTTCGCTGATATATATATCACATAAGATGGATGAGATATTCAATATATGTGATGAGATATCTGTGCTCAGAGATGGTAGTCTGGTTATGACAAAAGAGTGCAAAGATACAGATATGAATGAACTGATATCGGCAATGGTTGGGCGCTCGCTGGATAACAGATTTCCACCTGTTGACAATGAGCCCGGAGAGAAGATTCTCTCTGTACAGAATCTTTCGTCAAAATATGCACCAAAGATTCAAAATGTATCCTTTGATATCAGAAAAGGAGAAATATTTGGATTTTACGGTCTGGTTGGTGCCGGACGTACGGAACTTTTAGAAACAATCTTCGGAATCCGCACAAGAGCAGAAGGAAATGTAATATACGATGGAAAGATCATGAACTTTTCATCGCCGAGAGATGCAATGGATCATGGATTTGCCCTGATCACAGAAGAAAGAAAAGCTAATGGTCTGTTCTTAAAAGGCGATATTACATTTAATACGACCATCGCTAACATGAACCATTATAAGAATGGTGCAGTGCTGTCACATGACAGAATGGTACGTGCAACTGCGGAAGAGATTAAAATCATGCATACAAAGTGTATGGGCCCGGATGATATGATCACAAGTCTTTCCGGAGGAAATCAGCAGAAGGTAATCTTCGGAAAATGGCTGGAGCGTTCACCGAGTGTATTCATGATGGATGATCCGACACGAGGAATTGATGTTGGTGCGAAATATGAGATTTACGAACTGATCATCAATATGGCAAAGCAGGGGAAAACAATTATTGTTGTATCTTCTGAGATGCCGGAGATTCTTGGTATTACGAACCGTATCGGTGTTATGTCAAACGGACGACTGGCCGGAATCGTAAATACAAAAGAGACGAACCAGGAAGAATTATTGAGACTCAGTGCAAAATATCTGTAACAGAGAGGGGTATGGAAGATGGCAGAAAAAAGCATTATCATTTCGGCTGAAGAAGAAGCAATACTTTTGAAACCGATTGACGAATATGTTGGAAAAATACAGGAGCAGATCGATGCACTGCGTGTGGAAGGATCTGACAAAGTCAACAGTTTAAAAAATCAGATTGCAATAGCAAAAGAGAATAAGAACTTAACAAAAGAAGAACAGAATAAGATTATCGGGGAATGTAAGAAGAATCTGGAGAAGGCAAAAGCGACAGAAGATGCAAATAAACAGCAGATTGCAAAACTGATCGCAGATGCTGAAGGTTTTCTTTCCAAACATTACAACAGTGAGTATTATAACATTGTTGCAAAGAGCTGCGAAGCAGAGAAAAAAGCGGAAAACAGTAATTTTGAAAAATTAAAAGCGGATCTGCAGGAAGAACATAAGAAGGCAGTCAGCAGCCTGAAAGATGCAGAAGAGATCAAAGCTGAAAAATACACATATAAGAATAAATTATATGATGCGCAGATGACACATGAGTCCAGGCTCCAGGAGATCAAGGATAGAAAACATGATGCATACATGCATAAGTTCCACCTGATCGATCTGCTCAGAATGTCAAAATATACATTTGCACAGAAGCAGGCACAGAATTTTGAAAATTACAAGTACACATTTAATATGACACAGTTCCTGTATAAGAACGGTCTGTATATTGTAATTATCATGATCTTTATCGCATTGTGTATTATTACACCATTCGTGAAAAATACACAGCTTTTTACAACCACAAACATCCTTAACATTTTGCAGCAGGCTTCACCGCGAATGTTCCTTGCACTTGGAGTTGCCGGTCTGATCCTTCTGACAGGTACAGACCTTTCTGTAGGACGTATGGTTGGTATGGGTATGGTTACAGCAACCATTATCATGCATAACGGAATTAACACAGGTACTGTGTTTGGACATGTTTTTGATTTTTCGGGTATGGCACCGGCATCAAGAGCTATATTAGCATTATGTGTGTGTATACTTTTCACAACTGTATTTGCAATGACAGCCGGATTTTTCATGGCAAGATTTAAGATGCATCCATTTATTTCAACGATGGCAAATATGTTGATCATCTTTGGTCTTGTTACATATGCTACAAAAGGAGTTTCTTTTGGTGCGATTGATCCGACAATTCCAAATATTTTTATTCCACAGGCAGGACGTTTTCCGATGATTATTTTATGGGCAGTAGTTGCGATTGCTGTTGTATGGTTTATCTGGAATAAGACAACATTTGGAAAAAATTTATATGCAGTTGGTGGAAATCCAGAGGCGGCAGCTGTATCAGGAATCTCGGTATTTAAAGTAACGATGGGAGCATTTATCCTTGCAGGTATCCTTTATGGATTCGGTTCATGGCTGGAGTGTGTACGAATGGTTGGATCCGGTAGTGCCGCTTACGGACAGGGATGGGATATGGACGCCATTGCAGCCTGCGTAGTTGGTGGAGTTTCCTTTACCGGTGGTATTGGTAAGATATCGGGAGTTGTGACAGGTGTACTGATCTTTACATCATTGACCTATTCTTTGACGGTTCTTGGTATTGATACAAACCTTCAGTTTATTTTTGAAGGTATCATTATTCTGGCAGCAGTAACACTTGACTGTCTGAAATATGTACAGAAGAAATAATAAATAAAAGACTGTTTATACAAAAAGAAGTAGACCGTCCTGCTCATCGGAAAGATGAAAGGGACGGTTTTTTCAACATGATGCGTTCGAAAGGAATTTGTGAGTAAAAAAATTTTGAAGGCAGATTTTGTATTTGGATATGTTATAAGAGACGTAAATTTGTTATACTGGAATAAACGTATAGCGGCCATGAAAAAGGGGAAAAAGATGGAACGATATAAAGTGATTCTCGTAGATGATGAAGCCGAAGTCATCGATATGATAGAGAAAAAAATTCATTGGAATGATCTGGGGTTTGAGGTGGCAGGAAGTGCGACAAATGGGGTGAAAGCACTGGAATTAGTAGAAAAACTCCAGCCGGATGTGGTGCTGACGGATATTAAGATGCCTTATATGGACGGGTTAGAGTTATCCAGAAGGCTGAATCGGGAATATCCGAATATTTATATCATGCTCTGTACGGGATTTGATGAGTTTGAATATGCGAAAGAAGCAGTGCATTTGGAAATCAAGGAATATATGCTCAAACCGGTCAATGCAACAGAATTGTCAGAAAGTCTGACTAATCTGAAACATACGCTGGACAGGGAAAGAGAAGAAAAATTAAATGATTATTTTCAGGAAGTACTTCCGAAATTACAGTCCAATTTTTTTATTTCATTAATTGAAGGAAGAGTAGAAAAACATGATTATGAAAGGTTTTTACAGGCATATCAGGTAGATATGAAAGGACCTCTCTTTGGTTGTGTAATCTTCCACACATCGGAGAACCATGTGCCAGAAGGCATGAACCCACTGCTTTTATCCATGTCGGTAGAAAGAGAGATCAAGCAGAGACTGATGGATCAGTGGAACTGTCGAGAATTTATATATATGGGAAATACACTGCTGATTCTGGAACTGGATGCGGAAGATAAGATTACCCAGATAACAGATGCCTGTGACAGATTCTGTCGGTGGGCGTACCGCATCATGGGTGCAGTTGTTACAGCGGGAATCGGAACCGTGTGTGACAGCCTGTATGAGATCAGTCTTTCCTATGAACGGGCAAGAGAAGCAGTTTCTTACAGGGTTTTATACGGAACAAAACGAGCAATTAATATTGGAGAGATTGTTCCGAAGGAACAGATCAAACCGGTTCAGTCAGAAGAGTCAAGGATGCAGACGCTATTTCGTGCAATTCGTATAGGAGATTCGGCAGAGATAGAGCGGGCAGCACATGGAGAGATGGAAAAGCTTCATAAAAATACAGAAACCATGAGTCAGTATAATCTTGCTACAATGGAGATCGTCAGTGGATTTTTTAAGTTCTGTACAGATAATTCGCTGGATTTCAATAAAATATCCGGTAATATGCAGAATATTTATGAAAAAGTATCGCAGATGGATGAGAGTTCACTGACAGCATGGATTGTGCAGATGTCGGAAACGATCAGTGAAAAGCTGAAATGTGCAAGAAACAGTTCTGCCAGACGGCTCATTCTGGAAGCACAGAACATTGTGCAAGAAAGGTATATGGAGGCGGATATATCATTGGACGAGGTATGTGCGGTTCTCGGTGTATCGAATTCTTATTTTTCTTCTGTATTTAAAAAAGAAGCGGGAAAATCGTTTATCTCTTATTTAACAGATTACAGAATGGATATTGCGGCAGAGATGATATTAAATACAGATGAGAAAAGTTACACAATAGCAGAAAAAGTAGGGTATCTCGATGCCAATTACTTTAGTTATGTATTTAAAAAGAAGTTTGGAGTTTCTCCTTCGAAGTATAGAGCATCTGTAAAGTAGAACAGTAATGCGTATGAAGGGAACAGGAAAAAGCGTGAAAAAAAGAAAAAAAGATTCGGATTTAAAAGAAAATGTTGTATTTAATATACAGTCGATCATCATGTCTGTTCTTATGGCGATTACACTTGTCACGATTGTAACTATGGGATTCCTTTTGTATCAAAGATTTAAGCTTGCGATTGATAAGATGGCAGTATCAAATACAGAGGCGACGGTGGAAAGCACAGTAGACAGGGTGAATTCGGACCTGTTAGATATCCGGCAGATTTTTGATGCAGCGAATTATAATATCGTTCAGGAATTTGATATATCCAGCGAAAAATTTGCTGAACAGTTCAGCTTATTATATGAGGTGAATTCGGATAAAATCGAGAGTCTGGCATTATATGGGAATGAAGGCCGGTTGATTGCTTCGGAACCGGTTGCTGTTGAAAAAGAAAATATAGATGTAAAAGGACAGGACTGGTATAAGAATGCCGAGAGTGCAATTGAAAATGTACATTTTTCCATTCCGCATATTCAGAATTTGTATGAAGATGGTCTGTATCGTTATCATTGGGTTGTTTCACTGAGCCGTTACGTGGATATAAACGATGGGGAGATTCCGGGAAGCGGAGTCCTTCTTGTAGATATGAAATATTCGGTGATCGAAGATGTCTTAAAGCAGATTAATGATTCTTCGGAAGGAATCTATTATTATATGATCAGTCGTGACGGACAGATGATCTATCATCCGAGAAAAACAGAGATGGCCAGAGGACTGTTTGAAGAGAATAGTCTGAAGGCTTCCGGGTATGAGGAGGGCACTTATGAGATCACAACAAATGGACACAAGGAAAGTGTAGTGGTTGGCAACATTGCCTATACAGGATGGAAAATGATTGGAGTTGTACCGGAGAGCGTGCAGACTGCAAGAATTAACAATTTCAGATATTATATCTTTACAACAATCATGGTTCTTATGATGATGCTTCTGGAAGGAAACAGGCTGATTTCCAGAAAAATATCCAAACCGATTCGGAAACTGGATGAATCGGTTAAAACATATGAAGCAGGAGGAAAAACGGATATTTACATAGGAGGTTCTTCAGAAATACGACATTTGGGTTATTCTGTTCAAAGATCATATGAACGGATTGAGACGCTTATGGAGGAAATTATCCGTCAGCAGAATGAACGGAGAAAAAGTGAACTGGATGCATTACAAAGTCAGATTAATCCACATTTTCTGTATAATACACTGGAATCTATTACCTGGATGATCGAAGCACAGAAAAATGAAGAAGCAGTTATTATGATCTCCGAACTGGCAAAGCTTTTAAGAGTCAGTTTATCCCGCGGAAAGACGATCATTCCGGTTAAAGATGAACTTCAGCACAGCAGAAGCTATATGAATATCCAGCTTGTGCGTTATAAAGAACGTTTTCAAATGGAATTTCAGACGGATAAAGAGATAGAAGATTATTGTATTGTAAAATTAGTCATTCAGCCGATTCTCGAAAATGCAATTTATTACGGCGTGGGAAATATGGATGAGGACGATGAAGGAAAAATCACAGTCCGGGGAGAAAAGAAAGAAGACGATATTTACATTATTATAGAAGATAATGGAATGGGAATGCGAAAAGAAGTTCTGGAAAATATCCTGAAAGATAACAATAAAGTTCCAAAACATGGTTCGGGTGTTGGCGTGATCAATGTGCATTCCAGAATTCAGCTGATGTTTGGTGAGCAATATGGCCTGGAGATATATAGTGAACCGGATGAGGGGACCAGGGTTGTTATCCATATACCGGCAATTCCATATACAAAGGAGAATGCAGAACAATTGGAGATGCAGAAATATATACAGGGGAGGGATGTAGATGAAAAAGAATAAAATTACATTCCTGATACTGGAGTGTATTTTCCTGATACTGACATTATTTTTTGCATGGAAGATTTTTGACCGGGATGTGCCGGAAAAACGAGTGGCGGTGATCTTACCGGAATCAGGAGATAACCGGTGGAATTCACTGATTAAAGGGATGAAGCAGTCGGCGAAAATAAACAATCTTCATATGATTATCTGTAATACAGATGAAATTGAAAATGCAGAGATGGAAAAAGAAATTATAAAAGAGCAGAAGCACAACAATATAGATGCATTTATCATATGTCCGGCACCGGGAAGTGATACGAAAGACATGTTAAAAAAACAGTGTGCCAAGATGCCATACACACTGATCATGGAGGATGTATATTCCAAAGAAGGCGGGAATTCCGGTAATCCGGTAATCGGACCGGATTATTATAAGATAGGTTCTGAACTTGGAAAGCAGCTGGGAAAGAAGCGGCAGAAAATCGGAGTTGTCGCAAACTGGAAAGAATCAAAGTCAGATCAGGATGCGATCCGGGGATTAAGGGATTCACTGAAAGATACCAAAAGTGAGATCGACTGGTATTGTTACCGGAAAAAAGATCAGAATATCTATGAAAAAGTAAGTAAAAAAGATAAAGTAGATGCAATAGTGGTTCTGGATCCACATGCATTGGAAGAACTAGGCGAGCAGTCTGATGAAGATTCATATCAGGGAGCGGACATATATGGCATTGGGAGCAGTGTAAAAGCGGTAGTGTTATTGGATAACGGAAATATCCAGGGACTGGTGGTTCCGGATGCCTATGAGATCGGATATAAAAGTGTCGGGGAAATGGCACAAAGGCTGGAACACAGATTCTACAGGCTAAAAGGCTATAAGACAGAGATAAAGGTGTTTGACAGAGATGAATTTTCATTAAATGATAATTTGGAAAGGTTCTTATATTCTTATGAGTAAAAAAAACAGAAAAAGAAGAAGTATGATAGCAGTTATCCTGCTGATTGCTTTTCTGATTACCGGATGTGAAGACAAGAGTGTAAAGAGAGATCATATCATCCGGATAGGAGTTGTAACCTATACGCAGGATGATCCATTTATCAATGCTATGACGGATCAGTTAAAAGAGAATCTGAAAAAAATGGAAACAGATCATATGAAAATCATCACAACGGTAAAAAACGGCGATGATAATCAGCAGGATCAAAATGAGATCGTTGAGGAGATGATTGACGCCGGCTGTGATGTATTGTGTGTGAATCTGGTTGACAGAACGGCACCATCCCGTATTATCAGGATGGCAAAACAAGAAGATATCCCGGTTCTCTTTTTTAACAGGGAGCCGGTCAGGGAGGATCTGATGCAATGGGAGAAGCTGTATTATATAGGATGTAACGCAGAGCAGTCCGGGATCATGCAGGGAGAAATTGTGGCGGATTATATTAAGAATCATCCGGAGGTTGATAAGAATCAGGATGGGAAGATTCAGTATATACTTCTGGAAGGAGAGGCCGGACATCAGGATGCCATCAGCAGAACAGACTATTCGGTTAAGACCTTGCTTGAACAGGGGATTGATCTTGAAAAATTGAGTTATCAGTTTGCAGACTGGAACCGTGGACAGGCTGAAAACAGGATGAGTCGTCTTATTGAACAATATGGAGATAAGATAGAACTGGTTATTTCCAATAATGATGAGATGGCACTGGGAGCAGTGGCAGCCTGGCAGAAGGCCGGATATGACTGCCGGAACTGGCCTGTCATATTTGGAATTGACGGTCTGGACGATGCGCTGGAGGCAATCAAGACTGGAAAAATGAAGGGAACCGTCTATAATGATAAAGAGGATCAGGCAATGGAATTGGCGGAATTATCGGTAGAGATTATCTGTGGAAAAGACACAAATCGGAAACATTTAAAGGAAGGCAGATATTATGTCTCCGAATATTGCCGTGTGGATAGCAGTAATGTAGATCATTTTTTGAAGTAATAATGAGGAAATAGAAAATGGATAACGCATGGATAATTGCATTTTACAAAGAAACAGATCCGGTAAAAAGACTGGAGTTATTAAAAGCAAATACCGGCGACGGAGAGTCGGAGAAAGACAAATACCGGAAACAGTTATGGATTGCAAGATATGGAAAACGAACACCCGTAAAAGATGAATTTATGAGGTGTCTTATGGAAATGAAATATCTGGCAGAGGGTACGACAGTGGATCTGGGAGGAAAACGGAGAAAGCAGGGAGCGAAGATAGCTGCCACTTTGGGGCTGTCAGAATCACTGCTTCAGGAAAAAGTATATAAGGAAATTCTTTTGCAGGAGCTTCAGAATGTCTTTCTGAAATTCATTGAAGTCAGCAGGGGAGGAAGAGCATTTACGTCACTTGTATTTGGAATGGGACAGATGTCAGAAGAAGGAGTGACAAAAAAGATTGCGCAGCAGATTAGTATGATCGCTTTTCGTGCACCGCATCTGCTTCATATGGAGAAAGAGTTTGCGCTGTTACAGGAGGCGGCGCTTGAGGCTTTCAGGCAGGTATATCCGAACAGGGAACATTTCCTGAAAAAATAAAGATAGCAGTCATGTATAGTAGATGAAAAGAGCAAATGTTCGGAAAAGCTTGAAAACAAGAACGCTTGTTTGTATAATAAAACTATGAATATAGAAATCAAAAACAGTAATTATACAACGCAGGAGAAATTACAGATTCTCGCTGATGCGGCAAAATATGATGTGGCATGTACGTCAAGTGGTTCCAGCCGCCGTGGAAAGAAAGGAGAACTCGGCAATACAGAGGCATGCGGCATCTGTCACAGTTTTGCAGCGGACGGAAGATGTATTTCTTTATTAAAGATTCTGATGACAAATCATTGTGCCTATGATTGTAAATATTGCATTAATCGTGCAAGTAACGATGTGAAACGGGCAACATTTACACCCGAAGAGATCTGTGAACTGACGATTGAGTTTTATAGGCGTAACTATATAGAAGGTCTTTTCTTAAGCTCCGGAGTTTTGAAAAATCCGACATACACGATGGAAAAGATGTGTGAGACTTTACTGCTGCTTCGCACAAAATATCATTTTAACGGATATATCCATGTGAAGACGATTCCGGGAGCTTCGGATGAACTTCTTGCCGCAGCGGGATATCTGGCCGACCGTATCAGTGTGAATCTGGAACTTCCGACGGAAGAGAGTCTTCGGACTCTTGCACCGAATAAGCCAATGAAGACAATCCTTAATCCTATGGGAAAGGTTCAGAATACAATTGCTGCACACCGGATGGCCATCGGAAAGACAGCATATATGGAAAGAAGCAGGGGAAATCAACTGTTAAATAACGGCATTTTTTCGGAAATATCCAAAAGGAATTATCGGGAAAGCCTGGAAGAAAAAAAGAAGACAGACAGACTGTCGGATGGAAAGGACGGAACTTTGCCTTCTCAAAAAGAAATGGGGAGAGTGGATGGACTCCTTACATGGGACAATGCATATCAGTTAGCACCCCATGATATGTCTGGTTTAAAGCGTCGTTTTGCACCTGCTGGGCAGAGTACACAGATGATCATCGGTGCGACGGGGGAAAGTGACTATACATTATTGCAGACGACCCAGCAGTTGTATCAGGGCTTTGATCTGAAACGAGTGTTTTACTCAGCATATATTCCGCTGAATGAGGATGATGCACTGCCGGGGCTTGGAACACCGACACCGCTTTTGCGTGAACACCGCCTCTATCAGGCAGATTGGCTGCTTAGATTTTATGGATTCCAGGCAGGTGAATTATTGTCGGAAGAAAAGCCGGATTTCAATGAACTGATCGATCCAAAGTGTGACTGGGCATTACGCCATCTCGAACAATTTCCTGTGGAAATAGAGACTGCAAGTTATGCAAGACTGCTTCGGGTACCGGGAATCGGTCCCAAATCCGCCAGCCGGATCACACATGCAAGACGGTATGGAAGACTGGATTTTGCAAGTTTAAAGAAGATGGGTGTGGTACTTAAGCGGGCGCATTATTTTATTACCTGTGGGGGAAAACAGATGTATCATACACCGGTTGAAGTATCGTATATTATGAGACAACTGGTGAGTGTAGATAAGAAAGATGTATGGAATATAGAACATTCCAATGAATCTTATGTGCAATTGTCGTTGGCAGACTTTGGGATAGGGTAGGAAATTATGAAGATATATACTTGTAAGGATCGTCTGGAGGACATTATGACCTGCATCTATGATGCCTGGTCGGAAGCTTTACGAATCGGTCATGATCAGATACAATTAAAGAAAGAACCGATATTACAGCAGACAATGTTTGATGAATATGTCCATGTAGATGGGGATAATGTGAAAGCAGAAAAAGTAATCCGTTCTGTTCGCAGGGATATTTCCGATGAAGCATATCTGGATGTATATTATGCAACCCTTTCTGCGGAGGAAGATGCGTTACAGGCAATTTATAATTTCCTGCGTGTCGGATTTGCAGTGGGAAGTAAGGTACTGGAACAGTATTCGAATCCTCATGTGATGCGCATGTTGGAACTTCGGCGGAAAGTCGGTAATGAAAGCCATCATTTTAATGAATTTGCACGATTCCAGTCGCTGGACAGAAAGGTCTATGTCAGTCATCTGGAACCCAAAAGTGATGTGATCATGCTGGTTGGCAGACATTTTGCGGACCGGATGCCATCAGAACATTGGATGATCATAGATGATAACCGGAAAACAGCATGCGTACATCCAAAAGATGGAACAAACTATTTGCGTTATCTGACGGATGACGAATTTGAGTCACTTCGTAAAACAGAACAGTATGAAGATGAATATACAGAGATGTGGAAGACGTTTTTTCAGGCGGTTGCGATCAAAGAGAGGGAGAATTATGTGTGTCAGAGGAATTTGTTCCCAATCTGGAAGAGGAAGCATGCGGTGGAATTCAGAACGCTAAGGATATGAGCATAAAAACTTGCGAATCCTGAAAGAAATATCTGTCAGGAAGAGAATCATTGAAAGGGGAACAAATCAATGCAGCAAAATTTAAAAGTGTTAATGTTAAATGGAAGCCCACGGGCTAATGGCAATACATCTGTTGCATTAAAAGAAATGGAACAGGTATTTAAAGATAACGGAATCGAGACAGAGATCATACTGGTCGGCAATAAAGATATTCGAGGCTGTCTCTCCTGTGGTTCCTGCTATGAGAAAGGCAAATGTGTATTCAACGATATGGTAAATGAACTGGCACTAAAGTTTGAAGAAGCCGATGGACTTGTCGTTGCAAGCCCGGTATATTATGCGTCAGCAAATGCGACACTGATTGCCTGTCTTGATCGTTTGTTCTACAGCAGTCATTTTGACAAGACGATGAAAGTCGGAGCAAGTGTTGTATGTGCGAGACGCGGTGGTTGTTCAGCAACATTTGATGAATTGAACAAGTATTTTACAATCTCCGGAATGCCGGTTGCATCAAGCCAGTATTGGAACAGCATTCATGGACGTATGCCGGGTGAGTCAGAGCAGGACGGAGAAGGAAAACAGACGATGCGTACACTTGCAAGAAATATGACATTCTTGATGAAGAGTATTGCGCTTGGAAAAGAACAGTTCGGATTACCGGAAAAGGAAGAACGAATTGCGACACATTTTATACGGTAATGGGATTGGAGAAAAGCAAATGACAGATACACATATTTCAGAAAGATATGAATTTAGAAACATAAAACAGAACGAAGCAGAAGAAGCAGCAGAGATCGAAAGGATCTGTTTTCCGCCGAATGAAGCCTGTTCTAAGAAGCATATGAAAGACCGTGTTGCCGGAATTGCGGATTTATTTCTGGTAGCGATTGATAAAGAAAATGGAAAGATGGCAGGTTTTTTAAATGGACTAGCAACGGATGATGAGATATTAAAGGACGAGTTCTTTACAGATGCCAGTCTGCATAACCCGGAAGGCAAGAATGTCATGCTTCTGGGATTGGATGTACTGCCGGAATATCGCAGTCAGGGACTTGCAAGAGAACTGGTACGCCGGTATCTCGAAAGAGAATGGGGAAGGGGAAGAAAAGAGATTATCCTTACCTGTCTGGAATCGAAGGTAGCGATGTATGAGAAATTCGGATTTAAAGATAAAGGAATCGCGCAGTCAACCTGGGGCGGGGAAGAATGGCATGAGATGGGTGTAAAGAATCAGAATTAGAACACTGGAAAAGATGTATCAGCAAGAGAATAAATAGGCAAGAATACGGGAGGTACAATGTGAGCAAAATAGTAAATATAAATTCCACATCAACAAAAGAAGAACAGTTAAAAGACCTGATAACATCCATCCAACAAGTAAAAGATTCTCTGGTAAATATACTGGATGAATATGAAGAAGACGGTGAAGCGGATAAAGCAGACACTCTGACGGAAGCGTTGGATGCATTGGAAGATGCATACGATGTGGTTAATGATGTACTGTTAGATGACTGATAAAATAATAAAAAATAGTCTGGAAGCTATAGTCTGAAATCAGAAAAGAATCCCTGAGATCACAGTAAAACGACAACTTTATCAACTCTACATACGGCTTCCTGAACTGGAGAAAGATTGCGAATGAAAAGTTTAATCCCCCAGCTATGCTGGGGGAGAATAGTTTTATATTGAAACATGGAAGTTATGTTTCGCGACTTTGAATATATCTCTTATATTCTTCTTCAGACCAGCGCCGGTATTCGGCAGCTTCGTCGTTTTTACCCTGCTTTTCCAAAATCTTAGATTTGATATCATAAAGCCAGTATTTCCGGCAATTTTCTTCACCATAATATTCATATTCATAAGTAAAAGCCTGCTCCAACGCATTCGTAGCTTTTGTGCAGTCATTCAAATCAAGATAGGCTTCTGCGATACAGATATAGGCAGGTACACAGATACCAATCTCGTTAATCCGCAGGAAACGCCTGATGGCTTCTTCATAATATTGAATGGCCTTTTCTGTCTCTTTCATCTTAGTCAGCACACTGGCACTGTTGAAATATGCCCAGGCGATCAGCACATTGTCGTCTGAAAGCGTTTCTTTACGGAGCTGCAGAGAATGTTCAAAATAAGAAAAAGCCTGTTCAAAGTCATCCGTATGATATTTTGCCCATCCCATCATAGAATAACTTCTGGAGAGCTGCTGCTTCTTTTCTAAAGAATCCGGAAGGTCTTTCAGTAGGGAAAGGGACAACGCAGCTTCAGAAGAAAGTCCATCATATTGTTCAAGGCAGCGCAGCTGATTTGAAATGTAGTAGTGATACCAGCTGGCTTTCAGTGGCTTCGGATTCAGCGTCAGAAGCCGTTTCATGATGGCAATACTTTTGTCTCGTATAAAATATTCGGCATAAGCTTCCGCAAGATGTTCCATGAATGGAATATCAAAAGAGCGGGATGGACTGCACCATTTCAGATAGTAAGCTTCCGCAAGTGAGAGCAGGGTACGCTTTTCCGTTGACTTCAAATGTGTAAAAGATGAGAGCTGTCTGGTCAGATTCTGGATATAAATCTGGCAGTCATCTACAAAATCAGGATCATTTTTCTGAATGGTATTGACGATGAGCGGATGCAGGGATATCACATCGGTAATGTAATTATACTGGATAAAACTGGAATCAATCAGTTCATCTATCAACATAAAATCATCTAGTTCTGTTAAGTCAAAAAAAGTCTCTGTTTCAATACCTTCTACCGGAAGAAGTGCCATATTTTTCAAGATGGAGAGTTTCTCTTCTGTAAGGCTGCCCAGGTGGAACAGATCTGTCATTACATTCAGGATATGTTCCATTACTATGTGAGAACGTCTGGAGGCAGGAGTTTCTTTTCCATTGAAAAAGTCCAGCATACTGGCAGGGGACATTCTGGAGGCTTGCATTTGTCTGGCCAGAAGTTCGATGCCGTAGGTGTGATGGGCAATCTTATCAAAAATCTGCAAGAGAATCATATCATCGCCAGACTGTAGAGGGCGTTTATAAAATTTCTGAAACAAAGCAATAAGATCTTCCGGATTGTCCATTGGATGAATGGAAAGTTCCTGATATCCATCTTTTTCACGACTGATACGGGTAGTGAAAATTACAGAATATGGTCCCTCCAGAAGTTCCTGTGTGCGTTCATCTTCGGCATCAAAATTGTCGATGATAAGAAGTGTATGTTTATCACAGTGTTCTTTTAAATAATTCAGCTTTTTATAATAATAAGTTTCCCGTGCCTGAGGAGTTGTAAGGTCTTGTTTCTCATTTTCCAGACCATGGATGAGAAGAAACTGATCTGTGATGATCATATCTTCCAGCGTACTGTTGTAAGTGAACCAGAGAATGGTTCGGTATTCGTTCTGAAATTTCAGTCCATATTGTCTGGCAAGTTCACTTTTTCCAATGCCACCGGTTCCGCATAAAAATAATTTATTGTTGTCGCTATGAAGTAAACGGTATATTTCGTTAAGTTCAGATGCCCGGCCAACAAAATTTGTGTTGTGTACAAGGGTGGTACTGTGTATGCTCTGAACCTGAACGACCGGTTGGGCATTGTTGTTCCATTCACTGCTTTGAATCCAATAAGAAATTCTGGATACAAGGGCATTGATACGGTCTTCTTCTGGCGGTTCGGTACCATCCAGAAAATGAATCCGTCCAAGGTAATACCGGACATCATCCGATATTTCCCTGTTATCGGTTCGGAAAGGTAACAGGCGGATGGATTCATGTTGATGGAACCGGTTAAAAGCACAGTCAATTTCATTGAGTACATGGGCAGAGTGAGAAGACTGCTCATTCATAACCAGAAGGAAGACTTTGCATGTATTGATTGCTTTAACAATATCTCCGGCATAGCTTGAATCTACATCCCGTGGGGCATACCAGCATTTGATTCCGTGACTTTCCAGTGCCGCTACAATATGTTCCACAAGTTCAGCAGATGAGTTTCGATGATAACTGATAAATACTTCGTGCTGCATAAAAGCACCTCGTTTCTGTATTGATAATAATTCTATTTTAGCATATGACAAACAACGGGGAAACTGTAAAAACGGTGAAACCAAGGAAGTGGGACATTGACGTCCCACTCCTTTTGATATAAACTATTATCTATATGTCTATAGTAAAATATAGACGTTATATTATAGTTAAAAGAGTAAGGAGAGTACATACGAATGAAGAGTTTTTATGAGTGGTACAGAAAACACATCACCGGTGCGATTTTCGGCGGATTGATCCTCGGAATCCTGACCGGACTGTTTTTGGCGGGACGGTTTAAAGTGGTTCTGACTGCAACGAGTGTACTGGGAAGCATCTATATGAGTGCATTGAACATGATGATCTTCCCGCTGGTATTCTGTTCGATCGTAATGGGTATTGCAAGCATCGGAAGTGCCAGGACGACAGGTAAGATCACAGGAGCGGCAATGCTGTTCTTCCTGTGCACCACAGCGCTGGCAAGTTTTGTCGGGCTGATCATTCCGAGACTGATCCGTCTTGGAAAAGGTGTCAGCTTTAAGATGGCTACATCTGATATTCAGGCAACAAAGATGGACAGTATATTAGATACAGTGAAAGGACTGATTCCTTCCAATCCGGTGTCTGCATTTGCAGAGGGTAATATGCTGCAGGTGCTGGTATTTGCACTGATCATGGGATTTACACTGATCGCGATCGGAGAAAAGGGAGAGCCATTATTAAAGGTAATTGATTCTTGCAACGAAGCATGCCTGAAGATTATCAGTACGGTTATGTATTTCACACCGATCGGAGTATTCTGTACGATCGTTCCTGTCGTAGAGGCAAATGGAACAAAGACGATCATATCACTGGCTACACAGCTGATTATCTTATATGTTGCGTTCTTTGGATTTGCATTTGTTGTATATGGCGGTGCAGTAAGCATTCTCGGAAAGACAAGTCCGGTGAAGTTCTTCAAAGCGATCATGCCGGCAGCATTGAATGCATTTGGTACATGCTCAAGTTCTGCAACGATTCCTCTCAGCAAAAGTTGTGTGGAAAATGAGCTGGGCGTACCGAATCAGATATCCAGTATCACAATTCCGCTTGGAGCAACTGTTAACATGGACGCAGTATCAATCCTGATGTCGTTTATGATCATGTTTTTTGCAAATGCATGTGGCGTACATGTCAGTATTCCGATGATGATCATCATCCTTCTGGCGAATGTTCTTCTGTCAGTTGGAACACCGGGAATCCCGGGAGGAGCAATCGCATCGTTTGCGGCACTGGCAACAATGGCAGGTCTTCCGGCTGGAGTCATGGGTGTGTATATCAGTATCAATACATTATGTGACATGGGAGCAACCTGTGTGAATGTAATCGGTGATATGGCCGGATGTGTCGTACTGAAAGAGAAGATAGAGATTGAAAAATAAAATGGAAATTACAGAAAAACAAAATAGATTAACGAGGACCTGGGTGGTTGCAGCTCTGGCGTGTGTCTGCTGCATCTTATGGGGCAGCGCAATTCCAGTGATCAAGACAGGCTATCGCATCTTATCTGTAGATTCTGCAGATACCGCAAGCCAGATCGTCTTTGCAGGTATCCGGTTTGCATTGGCTGGAATTCTGGTATTAGTATTTGCATCTATCCGTGAAAAACATATGGTTCTTCCGGATGGAAAAGTATTCCGCTATGCAATTCCTGTCTGTTTTGCACAGACCTTTGTCCAGTACTTTTTCTTCTACATCGGAGTAGCACATACCTCCGGTGTAAAAGGCGGAATTATCACAGGTCTTGGAAATTTTATCGCAATTTTAATGGCATGTCTGTTAGTAAGAAATGAAAAGATGACAGGCAGAAAACTTGCCGGCTGTATTCTCGGATTTGCAGGAGTCGTGATCATCAACATGGCAGGTGGTTCTATGGATATGGGCTTCAGACTGACGGGAGAAGGCTTTGTGCTGATCGCACAGTTGTCCTATGGGGCATCGACCGTACTGATCAATATTTTTTCCCAAAAAGTATCACCGGTTATCTTAAGCGGCTGTCAATTCTTCATGGGTGGAGTGTTGTTGTTTGTAGTAGGAATCCTCATGGGTGGACATCTGGATCATATGTCTGTTGCGGGAGCGGTATTGATCCTGTATCTGGCGATGGTATCGGCTGTAGCGTATACACTCTGGTCAGTTCTGCTGGCACATAATGAAGTGTCAAAAGTAGCAATCTTTGGATTTGTCAATCCACTTTGCAGTGTGGTGTTATCGGCACTGGTTCTTGGAGAAGTAAGCCAGGCATTTAATGCGAGAAGTCTGATTGCATTGATTCTGGTATGTGTGGGAATTTATATTGTGAATTACAAAAATAAAAAGTAGATTTCGGGAAATATCTTTTTGAAAAACAGTAATGAAATGTAAATAAAGTAAGAGGCTGAGAAGTTCTTTCTAAAAAGAATTTTTACAGCCTCTTTTGCATGTCAGCGATATAGAGTTTACAATTTCCCTTCCGGAATCTTACTGATAATCGTCTTATAAATCCTGATCAAAAATGCCATAGACGCAATAAATGATATTACTTCCGCAATCGGGAAAGACCACCATACAACGTGCAGTCCGCCAATCTTAGACAGGATATAAGCAGCAGGGATCAGTACAACCAGCTGACGCATGATAGATACGATCATGCTGAATACTGCTTTGCCGAGTGCCTGGAATACGGTACCGGCAATGATACAGAACCATGCGATCAGGTAGTGGATACCGATGATACGAAGTGCCGGAACACCAATCTTCAGCATGTCAGCAGATGCATTGAACATTCCAAGCAATACCTGTGGGATACCCTCAAAACAGAGAAATCCGATAAAAGTAAGGCAGAATGCAGTTGTCAGACTGATCCTGATCGTCCGGATCATACGCTTTCTCTGTTGGGCACCGTAGTTGTAAGCAATGATCGGTGTGATACCATTGTTCAGTCCGAATACCGGCATGAAGAAGAAGCTTTGAAGCTTAAAGTATACACCGAATACAGCAGTTGCGGTAGAAGAAAACTCGATCAGGATGCGGTTCATTGAATAGGTCATGATTGATCCGATAGACTGCATAATAATAGACGGAATACCAACTGCATAAATGTGTCCGATCAGGCTTATGTCCGGACGGAATCCTTTGAAGCTTAAGGACACTTCATGGTTATATTTGTGATTGCAGGTTCCGGCTACGATGCCGGCTACGCACTGTCCGATGACGGTGGCAACGGCAGCTCCGGTTACTCCCATCTTCGGGAATCCGAGAAGTCCGAAGATCATAATCGGGTCAAGGATGATATTGGTGATAGCACCGCATAACTGAGAAGTCATACTGAAGATCGTTCTTCCGGTAGAAGTCAGTAATCGTTCAAAGAAAATCTGTGTAAACAAACCAAAAGAAAAGATCATAACTGTACTCAGGTAATCAATTCCGAGATTCATGATCTCGACATCTGCATTTCCAATCTGGCTTGCATAGAACGGTTTTACAATCGTAAAGCCAAGGATTAAAAATACGATGTAACTGATGGCATAGATAAATGCTGCATTATCAGCAATCTTATTCGCCTTTTTAAAATTGCGCTCTCCAAGGGATTTGGACAGGAGTGCATTCATGCCGACACCGGTACCGGTAGCTACCGCAATCAGAAGTGTTTGAAGCGGAAAAGCTAACGAAACGGCAGTCAGCGCATTTTCTGATAATTTTGCTACGAAGATACTGTCAACGATGTTATAAAGTGCCTGTACCAACATGGAAATCATCATTGGCAGGGACATGTTAAATACTAATTTTCCGACGGGCATGGTTCCCATCTTGTTTTCTGCTATGGGAGCAGATGATTGATTTTCACTCATAAATCTCTTTCCTCCACAGTGACGCCGGCAAACCAGAGCGCCTGTTCATACAATTTCATTCTGTCTGTTATCAGACCCAAAAACATATATTAACATGAATGTGAGAAGGATTCAATCATTTGAATGCAGGATTGGACGATATTCGTAGCTCGGTATAAAATCCTTCTTATCATATAACGTATCATAATATTGGAAGATACGATCCATTACTTTTGGAATCTGTGTTTCATCCGGTTCATACAGAATGAGCAGATACTGCATGGAACTGTAGCGGGTACTGATGTCTACCTTGCGGATTTTTTCATGAATGGCTTGTTCCATACATGCAAGGGCATGTTCTCTGTTTTCCGTATATGTGACAGAGCCGGGTGCGGTGTCAATTGTGACCATTATAAGGAAACAGTGATGTTTATAGCGCTCATTGAGATGGTTCATGTATTCATAAATTTTTGCAAATTCCCGGTAATCAAGGTTCAGGGCACCATTGTAACGGCCGCTTTCGCTCAGAGCATGGGCAATTAATCCTAGATCTTTGCCGGTCACTTCGTCTTCGGAAAAATCCAGTTCCATCTGCTGATAGAAGAAGAATCCCTGCTTTCCGTTTTGTTTTACATGATAGAGTGCTTTATCGGCTTTGGAGTAGCAATCTTCAAAAGGTTCGCCCTTTGTACTCAGGTATAATCCTGCGGAGATAGAAGCATATTGGATCTCAGGGTCTTTTGAGGTGGCATGTTCGAATTTTTCAAAAAGATCCTGAATGAATGCTGTCACCTGTTCCTTGTCTGTTTCAGGAATGAAGAGCAGGAACTCATCACCACCGAGACGGCATACGACAGAATTCTGCGAGGATTCAGCAAGAAGCGTACCGAGAACTTTCAGTGCTCTGTCACCTGCTTTATGTCCATGGATATCATTGATCTTTTTCAGATTGTCCATATCTATGAAGATGAGGCATCCGCTATATTGCTGCATGAATTGTGCAGTGAGCTTTTCACCTCTGCTCCGCATCGGAAGTCCGGTGAGGAAGTCAAAGCTTTCACTGTCTTCCTGCGTCTGTAGTGTAGACATGACATTTGAAACGAAATTTTCAATCTCATTTTCAATAAATGGAAGTTCAGGATCATCCTCTGAGAATTCACAGTGTTCACAGATATGGACTCTGTCATCGAAAAGCAGTTCCAGGAAGATATCTGCAAGATCTGGATCAAACTGAAGTCCTCTGTTGTTCTGAATTTCTTCAAAGATCTTTTCCGGTGGAAGTGCATTTCGGTAGATCCTCTTGGAATTCATGGCATCGTAACTGTCGGCAATAGCTACGATGCGGGCGGAAAGCGGAATATCCTCTCCGGCAAGTCCGTCCGGATAACCTGTTCCATCATAATGTTCATGGTGTGAACGGGCAACTTCGGCAACATGAGGGATCAGAGTAATATTCTTTAGAATTTCGGCGCCGATAACGGTGTGTTCTTTGATAACGGAATATTCTTCCGGTGTAAGGCAGGCAGGCTTGTTCAAAAGCATATCCGGGATACCGATTTTACCTATGTCATGTAAGTGTGCGGCATATTTTAGATTCATGATCTCTTCGGAACCCCATCCCAGTTCATTGGCAATCAGAGCGGCATATTCAGCAACGCGGTGAGAGTGTCCGCGGGCATATTCATCCTTTGCTTCAATTGTGGTAGAAAGAGTCTGGATCATCTGAAGGGATACTTTCTCAATCTGACGTTTCCGTTTGGCCAGTTCTTTTTTCTGACGCCGGAGTTCCATCATATGTATATTTTCTGCGGTGCGAAGCACATTTAAAGAGAAAAGAATCATCATACCGATTCCGACAAATATACCGGAGAGAGATACAACAAAATAAGTAGAGATCCCTTCGATCATGACAGAGATAGTAGCAGCAAGCAGTCCGGTGAATGCAAGCAGATTCCGGTGCTTTTTTTCTTTCTTTATATCCAGTGCAAATGTGAACAGTACTACAAATACAGTAAGAAGGAGGATGGTATGAGACACAAAAAGCGTCTCGATATAATCAGCAATTCCTGTAAGATGCAGAATGGTACTGATGATAAAATTAAAAATTGCAAGCCATCCTATCGGAAGATAGAGCCTGCGGTATTTTCTATGCTGTACCTGATCGGCATAAAAGAGTACCGGAAGAGGGGAGAGCATGAGAATAATAAAGCACAGAGTGGCAAGTGCGGAGGAGTGCGGAACCAGAAGCTGGCGAAATTTTGATTCGCCGAGCATCCAGATCGATCCCATAAGCATGCACCATCCAAGATATTCCATGTCGAATTTGGTATGATAGATAAGTCCGAGCATGATACTGAAGATAATGGTTATCACACTTGCAAACAACAGGAAAAATGCAATGATTGTTTCCATACCGTATTGTGTGAACAGGAATTCCCATATATCGATCTTATCACCGCAATATACCGTATTGACAACACCGGAGTATTGTTTGGTATTGGTGCGTAATTCGATACGCAGTTCTTTACCGGCATCTGCATCAGATGTCTTACAGAAAACATAACGGCTCGCAGAATTTTTGCCTGCAAGTCTGGTATCTTTGGTGTCGTATTCGGAACGAAGTTTCCCATTAATATAAAAGCGTACACTCTGTAAAGAAGAACGGACAGCTAAGGTATTACTGTCGTAATCTTCCGGTAACGTAGAGGTGATTACCATAGTATCTTCCGGTGATACGGAATATCGTCCGGGAACGGTAATTTTTTCGGAACTGCCGTCGGATTTCTGCCAGGTGAACGAACCATGATAAACTGGCATACCGGACACTTCGTTTATGTCTCTTTCGTTGGTCCCGAATGCCTGAAGGATAAGAAACCAGACGAGTATGCCGGACATAAGAAGATAAAACAAATATCGTATTTTTGTATTTTGTATGTATAGTTCTTTTGTCATGTCAGTCCTCCTGGAAGTACGATGTGATTACAGTTCAAAAAAGTCTTTGATCTGATTCAGAATAATGTCCATCAGCCGTATGCGCGCCTCAATGCCAGCCCATGCGATATGTGGTGTAATTAACAATTTGCGGCTGTCTTTGATCTGAAAAAGTGGATTCTGCTCACTCATCGGCTCCTGGCATAAGACATCCAGACCGGCGGCAGCAATCTCATCTGTTATCAAAGCATCATATAAGTCCTGCTCTACAACGATCGGTCCACGTCCGAGATTCAAAAAGATGCAGGATTTTTTCATCTTTGCAAATGCATCTTTATCTAGAAGATTTTCAGTATATTCATTCAGGGGAGCATGGACAGAGATGATATCTGAAGTAGTAAGCAGTGTATCAAGATCAACCTGAGTGTATCCGTTCTGGGCAGGTTGTCCGGAAGCAGAATAATAGATTACATGAGCGCCAAATGCCTCTGCGATCTGGGCAACACGGCGTCCGATAGCACCAAGCCCGATGATGCCCCATGTCTTGCTGTTAAGTTCTGAAAAATGTTCGGAAAAATGAGTAAAACAGGTGTCATTGATATAATTTCCATTTTTTACATAATCGTCATAATAACGCAGCTTTTCAAGAAGATAGAAAAGCATGGCAAATGTATGCTGGGTTACTGTTTCGGTGGAATATCCGGCAACATTGCGCCAGGCAATGCCGCGGGAAGCCAGATAGTCTTTATCCAGATTATTGGTTCCGGTAGCAGTAACACAGACAAGCTTCAGATGCGCTGCGGTATGGATTGTCTGTTCGTTAACAGGAACTTTATTGATAATCAGAACATCTGCGTCCTTGACCCGTTCAGGTGCTTCTTCCGGTGTGGTAAAGTCGTATCTGGTGACCTCCCCAAGTGCGTCGAATCCGGAAAGGTCAATATCATCACCGATTGTTTTTGCGTCTAAAAATACAATTTTCATAATAGGTTCATCCTTTCATAATGAAATCACTGCTTTACCGGATACAGATATATACCATATAGGAAGCATATAAGATAAGCATGATGATTCCTTCCTTGCGGTTGAGTTCTTTTGAAGTCCATGCAAAGATCAGAGTTATCACACTGATCACGATCAGGACAGCAATGTCGATCATGTTATCCCAGGCGAAAGCCACCGGACTGATTGCTGCGGCAACACCGAGTACAAGAAGAATGTTAAAGATATTGGAACCAATGACATTTCCGAGCGCCATATCGACTTCATCTTTTCTGGCGGCAACAATGGAAGTGACAAGTTCCGGAAGGCTTGTACCCATGGCAATAATGGTAAGTCCGACCAATGTCTGGCTGAGTCCTAGGCGGACTGCAATCGCAGAGGCTCCATCGACGACAAAATCACCGCCGTACTTGATCGCGATCATACCTCCAAGAATGAAAATGAGACATTTCCATGCCGGAAGGAGATTGATATGTGAGGTAACTTGTTCAATCTCTTCTTCGGAAAGAGAGATTCTTTCTTCCTGCATAGAAGAAATAGCATCAGGTGTTGTTGTACGGCGTGCTCTTTTGACTGAGCGGATCATCCAGAGCAGATATCCGGTAAATATTATAAGAAAGAGAATTCCATCGATTCGTCCGAGTGTCATACCCAGATATCCAAGCAGCAGTAAAAGTCCTGCACAGAAGATAGATAATGGGAATTCTTTCTGTAAAGTACTTTTCTGAACGGCAAGCGGAACAAATAAAGTACAGACACCGCATACTACCAGCAGATTAAAAATATTAGAGCCAACCGCATTGCTGATGGCAAGGGAATTATTGCCGGTCAGGGAAGCAGTTACACTGACTGCACATTCCGGAAGGCTGGTACCCATGGCTACGATGGTCATGCCGATAATCATGGAAGGGATCCGGAGCCGCTTTGCTACGGCAGAGCTGCCTTCTACAAAGAAGTCGGCACCTTTGATCAACAGGACAAATCCGACGATTAATATAATGAGTGATTTTAATAATTGCATGTGATTCTCCTTTTTTCCGTTTTTAAACAGATATTAACAGCCGGCAAAGGCTGTCTTCTTGTAATTGTACCATAAAATCAAACAAAGAGGAAACAAGTGCCAGTGTTAATGTATATAAATTATTCTTTCCAAATGCATGGATTTACTGTATATTTATATGGAAAATAAAACAAGAAGGAGAAATACAAGTATGTTAAGTATGGTCATTGACAGCATCAGTTCATTCATGTACAGTAAATTGCTGGTCATTATGTTAATCGGAACTGGTGTGTATTTTACGATTCGGACGAGATTTCCGCAGGTGCGGCTGTTTCGCAGCGCCTGCAAAGCGGTAATGGAGAAACCGGATGATGAAGATGCAGTCTCTTCTTTTCAGGCACTGATGGTCTCCACTGCATCGAGAGTTGGAACAGGAAATATCGTAGGCGTATCGTCTGCAATCTGTATCGGGGGATTTGGAGCCGTATTCTGGATGTGGGTGATCGCAATTATTGGAAGCGCATCCGCGTTCGTGGAGAGTACATTGGCGCAGATTTATAAGAAAAAGGGTGAGGACGGAACATGTTACGGAGGACCGGCGTATTACATAGAGGCTGCACTTCGGTGCAGACCGTTGGCAATTGCATTCTGTATTGCCATGATCGCGACATATGCATTTGGATTTAATATGCTGGCATCTTATAACCTGCAGTCTACATTTGCAGGATTTTCTTTTTATCATGCAGATGTGACACCGTGGATCATCGGAGGGATTCTGGCAGTTCTGACAGGATGGTGTCTGCTGGGCGGCGGTTCACGTATTGTAAAAGTAACTTCGATGCTGGTACCGGTTATGGGTGTGGCATATATTGTGGTGGCTTTGATCGTGGTTGTGATCAATATCAGATATATTCCAGATGTGTTTGCAACGATTTTCAGGGAAGCATTTGACTTTCAGGCAATCTTTGGTGCATTTGCCGGATCTGCCATGATGCAGGGAATCCGCCGGGGATTATATTCAAATGAAGCGGGGATTGGTTCTGCACCAAATGCGGCTGCATCGGCAAATGTCACGCACCCGGTCAAGCAGGGACTGGTTCAGATGTTATCGGTGTTCATTGATACCTTATTATTATGTACGGCAACTGCTATGATGTGTATGTCATCCGGGGTAGCCCCGTCGGAAGCATTGCAGGGAGCACCATGGGTACAGGCTGCATTGCAGGAATCACTCGGAACGTTTGGTCCTGTATTTATTACGGTGTCTATGGTATTATTTGCATTTACAACACTGCTCGGCAATTGCTTTTACTGCGATAATCTGCTGACATATATTCATAAGAGTCAGCCCGGACGGCATTTCATGATGGCATTCCGTGTGGTATGTGCGCTTGTTGTATTCATGGGAGCCGGAATGGAGATGTCCATGCTCTGGAATATCTCAGATGTGTTAATGGGAGTGATGGCGATCATTAATATTCCGGTGATCATCCTCTTATCAAATACGGCACTGAAAGCACTCGGTGATTATGAAAAACAACTGAAAAAGGGTATGAATCCGGTATTTAAGAGTACGGATATCGGAATGAAAGAGAAACTGGATTGCTGGAAGTAGAGGAGGTGACAGCTATGTATTATGTACCGGATGGAACAAAGGAATGCGGATATTACGAATGTAAGAAATGCGGGAATCGTTTTCTGTCCCTGCAGACGATGAAACGGATCCCGTGTCCGGACTGCGAGCAGGAGATCGATTACGAGATCGGCCCGGATGAATCGCTGGAAGATGTGCTGGATACGGCAGAACTTCTGCAGAAGATCGAAGGCACAGAAGAAGTTGCGAAGATGGATGCGCTTCTGAGCCTGGCGATTACTGGCGGGGATTGTAATTGGATTTAATTGGGATTTAATTTATTAACTGGGAAGCGGCCTCTCGGTCCTTGAAGGAAACAATAGATAAGGATTCTTGTTCAGGTTCCATACCATAAGAAACACTAAGAGAGTCAGAATCACCTAAAAGCAAAGGAACTACGCTCAAACTCGGCGTTCGCCTCAAACAC
>NZ_JAOQJW010000012.1:0-116590 GCF_025567265.1 Dorea amylophila
AAAGGACTTCAGCAGCTGATCAAGACCATTCTTACAGTAAAGAAAAGACTGAACCGGAAACTGGCGATTGAGGGCATTCTCCTGACCATGGTAGATTTCAGAACCAATTACGCAAGGGATATGATATGCCAGGACTGGTAAGATAGGAGGTGCACATGTTTATTTTAAAACTTGCTGGAAAGATATTATTACTGCCGGTATGGCTGATCCTTTTTGTGATCGGCCTGGCAGTAAAAATGACAGTACAGACTTATGCGGTTGTCAGAGGGATCCTTGGATTTATATTCACTTTATTGATTATAGCGACTGCATACTGTTATCATGACTGGGTACAGGTTGCATTTCTATTTTCGCTGAGTGTAATTCTGTATCTGATCCTGTTTGCAGGAGTGTTTGTAGATACTGTACTGGACATGACAAGAGAACGTATTATTGATTTTATTATATCGTGAGGAGAATATGAAAATGAGCGAAAACAATGATTATATTCAGTTACCACCACTAAAAAAAGACACACCGTCCGATGTGGTAGCATTTATCTGGGAGTACATGAAAGTACCGGAGAACTCAAGAGAAAAAGTTAAGAATCTGCTTAAAGATGCAAATGAAAATGGCGTAAAATTAAGTCATCAGGCACCAACACTGTATGATGTTGTTCCAAAAGAAGAAATTGCTGAATTTGAAGAGCTTATGCGCAAAACCATAGCTGACATTGTATCAGAAGCCAGTAGCGTTGCCTGTTGGGTGTATGTGCAGAAATATGTGAAGCACAAAACCCTAAACGAAATGCTGCAAGAATTGCCAGACGTAGGTCAATTCATCCTAGCTATGGATACCTGGTTTGAAAAACTGATGGAGAAATAATCTAGGAAAATAGTTTAAAGTTTACATGTTATGATCATGTATGAAGTTGGAACAAAATAAAAGAATTGTGCTATAATATTGTTCAAGAAAAAGCTCATTGACATATTTCAATCTATTTAGGAGGATAAACGATCATGTGTACAGCAGCAACTTATAAAACAAAAGATTTTTACTTTGGACGAACCCTCGATTATGAATTCTCTTATGGTGATCAGATAGTAATTACACCACGTAATTATGCGTTTAATTTTCGCCATGTTGGCGATATGAAAAATCATTATGCAATTATTGGAATGGCTCATGTTGCTGAGGATTATCCTTTGTATTATGATGCTATGAATGAAAAAGGAGTGGCAATGGCAGGACTGAATTTTGTCGGAAATGCTGTTTATGCCGCGATTAAGCCAGATGTGGAAAATATTGCACAGTTTGAATTTATTCCGTGGATTTTAAGTCAGTGTTCTTCTTTAGTTGAAGTTCGCGAGCTTCTTGAACGAATTAATATTGTTAATACTCCTTTCAGCGAGCAATTACCATTAGCACAATTACACTGGATCATTTCTGATGAGAATGAGTCAATTACGGTAGAATCTATGTCAGATGGTTTGCATATTTATGACAATCCAGTAGGAGTGCTTACGAATAATCCTCCATTTCCACAGCAGATGTTTCAACTAAATAATTATATGTATTTATCTCCTAAACAGCCCAGAAATACTTTCTGCGAAAATTTGGCTCTTGATGCATATAGTAGAGGTATGGGAGGATTAGGTCTTCCGGGAGATCTCTCATCTTCCTCACGCTTTGTACGTGTAGCTTTTACAAAGGTAAATGCAATTTCAGGTGAATCAGAGGAAGAAAGCGTTAGCCAATTCTTCCACATTCTCGGATCTGTGGATCAGCAACGAGGATGTTGCGAAGTAGCGGATGGAAAATATGAAATCACATTGTATACGTCGTGTTGTAATGTTACAAAAGGTATTTATTATTACAATACTTATGAAAACCATCAGATCAGTGCAGTAGATATGCATGTAGAAAATCTGGATAGTGATAAAATGATTTGTTATCCAGTAATTCAAGGAGAACGAATCAACTATCAAAATAAATAATGTTTTGAAATCAGGGATGAGGTAGAAAGGAAAGTTCCATGACAAAAGATGAAGTAAAAAAACTCAGGATGAACAGTCCGGAATCACTACAGTTTTTAAATAATGCTACAAAATTTTATAATTTAATGATGATGTATCGTTGTGCTATTCGGGAGATACAAACTAAACTTGAGGTTTTGGATGATGAATTTTCAGTTGAGAACAATCGAAATCCTATTTCTTTTATAAAAACAAGAATTAAGCAGCCCAATAGTATTTACGATAAACTGCAGAAGATGGGATATGAATTTACAACAGAAAATATACAGACATATCTCAATGATGTAGCAGGCGTTCGAATAGTTTGTGCGTTTATTGACGATATTTATATGATATCAGATTTGATTACCCAACAGGATGATATTAAAGTTATTGAAATAAAAGATTATATAAAAAATCCAAAATCGAATGGTTATCGAAGCTATCATATGATTGTTGAAATACCAGTATTTTTTGCTAAGGGTAAAACACCTATGCGTGTAGAATTACAGATTCGAACCAATGGTATGGATTTCTGGGCAACATTGGAACATCAACTTCGCTATAAAAAAGGAATTGAAGAAATGCCTGGCTATGATGAGATAAGTGAAGAATTACTTCATTCTGCAAGAGCTATCATTGAAGCAGATAATGAAATGCAGAGAATAAAAGACAAAATTGGTATGTTCCACGAAATTTAGGAAGAAAACTGAGCAAGTAGGAAGGTGGAATATATATGAAACAAGATACTTTAGAGGGCAAAGCAAAAACAAAAAATGGGGTAAAACGGCTGTGTTTTTCCATAATCTGCATTCTTCTGGAAGTGATTTTTATTATTACTATCGTAACACGCTTGAATGAATATGCAGAAATCATAAATTTATTTACAAGGATTTTGAGTGGGATCTTGGTTTTGGGATTGTACGCATCAAATAAGACATCCTCTATGAAAATGCCTTGGGTCATCTTAATTCTAATTTTCCCAATTATGGGTGTAGGCCTGTATTTGTTGATTGGTTTGAATGGTGGCACACATAAAATGCGTGAGCGATATGCAGAAATTGATAGCAAATTGTTACCAATGCTTCCGGACAGTCAGGAGTGTTTGAGCAAAATAAAAGAAAAAATTCCGAAAGCAGGAAATATAGCAAGTTACATACAAAGAAATTCGCAGTATCCAATCTATCAGAATACGGATATTGTGTATTTTGATGAAGCAGTGAAAGGATTAGAGGCACAGCTTAAGGATTTGGAGAAAGCACAGAAGTTTATCTTTATGGAATATCATGCGATAGAAGACGCTGAAGCATGGCATAAGATTCAAGATGTTCTGGAAGAGCGAGTAAAAGCAGGTGTGGAAGTTAGAGTATTCTACGATGATATGGGTTCTATAGGCTTTATTAACACAGATTTTGTGAAAAAGATGGAAGCAATAGGAATTCATTGCCGTGTATTCAATCCGTTTATGCCAGGTTTAAATCTGTTTTTGAACAATCGTGATCATAGAAAAATAACAGTTATTGATGGAAAAGTCGGATTTACAGGTGGATATAATCTAGCAAACGAATATTTTAATTACACACACCCGTATGGACAGTGGAAAGATACAGGTATTCGTTTAGAAGGAGATGCTGTTCAGTCGCTTACGGTGACATTTTTGGAAATGTGGAATGCAGTAAGTGATAAGGATGCTAATGATTCTGATTTTAGTAAATACCTTTTCCACTATGATTATGCGGCACAGCAAACTGGGTTTGTTCAACCTTATGCAGACAGCCCTATGGATAATGAGCAAGTAGGAGAAGAAGTTTATATCAGTATGATAAATAAAGCTGAAAAATATTGTTGGTTTATGACTCCATATCTAATCATAACAGATGAAATGACGCATGCGTTATGTCTGGCTGCTAAGCGAGGGGTAGACGTAAGAATTATCACACCTGGTATCCCTGATAAAAAATTCATTTATAATATAACTCGTTCTTTTTATCATGGATTAGTTAAACATGGTGTTCGTGTTTATGAGTGGACTCCTGGTTTCTGTCATGCAAAAATGAGTGTGGCAGATGACTGTATGGCAACTTGTGGAACAATTAATCTGGATTATCGAAGTTTATATCACCATTTTGAAAACGGCTGTTTTATGGCAGATTGTCAGGCAGTTGTGGAAATAAAAAATGATCTGATAAGAACGATGGGAGAATGTCGTGATGTGACAGACCAATATCAAACCGGACGAAGTGCATATTTGCGACTGGGACAATTATTTATGAGATTATTTGCTGGATTGCTATAAGAATCTGATGAAACGACCTTTCAAAAAACAGTTGATTTAGAAGTTAACTGTTTTTGAAAGGCCGTTTTTGCTATATCTAACAGTCTGTTGTACAAAGAAGATTTTGCATGGATAGTGATTAATACAACGGAGTAAGAAAAGCTCCTTCATATATTAGAATAAAAATATGACTGTTTCTTTAAAAAGAAGCCGGTCATATTTTTTTATGAAAAATAAATTTTGTTGAGGTTAAATTGAGATTGACTTTGTATTGTATAAGTATGAAATAAAAAGGAAGCAGGTGATGTACAATGAAAAAGCATAAAATATGTAAAATCCTTCTTGTTATACTGGCAATTTTTTTATGTGTGGCTTTTTATGAATTGCTCGGAATCTGCGTTGCATATAAAAAGCAGCCGGAAGTGTCCAATACAACCAAAAAAGAAACAAAAAATGGGTCATGGAACGAATGCAGTGAAAATACAGAACGGGCAGTAATCATAGAAAAGAATCCAGAAGCGCTTTTACAAAGAGTGCGTTTGATCAAGAATGCAAAAAAGGAAATTATTCTTTCTACTTTTGCATTTCAATCCGATGAAAGTGGAAAATTGATTTTAGGAGCACTGCATGATGCGGCAGACAGAGGTGTACATATTCGTCTGTTAGTAGATGGAATGGAGAGCTGGATTGATATGGAAGGAAATCCGTATTTCTATGGATTATCTTCCCATGAGAATGTTGAAATTAAACTGTATAATAAGGCCAATCCGTTGAAACCGTGGAAAATGATGGGTAGAATGCATGATAAATATTTGATTGCAGATGGAAAGAGATATATTCTTGGGGGAAGAAATACATATAATTATTTCCTGGGTGATTTTCCGGGACATAAGAACTATGACAGAGACGTGTTAGTGGTTTGCGATGAACCTGAGAAAGAAAATTCAGTTAACCAGTTGTCAGAGTATTTTGAAACCATATGGAATCAGGAAGACAGTGGTTATTTTCATAACAATAAAAAACTGGCAAATAGAAAATCTGTAAAGAACGCAGTTTTAGAGCTGCAGAACAGCTATCAGAAATATTTTGAAGAGAATAAGGAAAGAATCTGCGAGACCGATTATACGGACGAAACTTTTGAGACAGAAAAGATTGCATTAGTGTCAAATCCTATTCACACAGGTTCCAAAGAACCAGTAGTGTGGTATCAGTTGGGAGAATTGATGAAAAATGCAAAAAATCGTGTGAAGATCCACACGCCATATATTATCTGTAATGATATGATGTATAATACATGGGAGGAGATTGCAGAGAACGTTTCAGATTTTTCTATCATGACAAATTCAGTTGCGAATAATGGGAACCCATTTGGGTCTGCCGATTATGCGAAAAACAGAAATAGAATCTTAAGTACAGGAATTAATATCTGGGAATATGAAGGCGGTTATTCATACCACGGAAAAAGTATTCTGATTGACGATGATCTGTCTGTAATCGGTTCCTTTAATATGGACATGAGAAGTGCATATCTGGATACGGAACTGATGCTTGTAATACGCAGTAAAGATATTAATAAACAGCTGGAAGAGGGCATGATGGAATATGAAAGAGTGTCCCGCCAGGTATTGGAAGATGGAACCTATCGTGATCCATATCATGTAGAGCCAATCGAATTAACAAAGAAACGTCAGAGAAAAATATTTTTGGTACAGCATCTGCTTGGATGGGCAAGGTATCTGTTTTAATAAGGAGGAAGGAAAACGTGTTTCAAATATTGATTGTAGAAGATGATAAAGAATTAAGCCAGCTATTCCAAAAAGTGCTTGAGAAGAATGGATATCAAGTCAAAAGTGCATCGGATGGAGCACAGGCATTAGAAGTATTGGATAAGGAATATATTGATCTGATCATTTCTGATATTATGATGCCGGTTATGGATGGCTATGAACTGGTGTCAGAACTTCGCTCAGCAGGATATCAGATACCAGTGCTTATGATCACTGCGAAAGGTTCCTTTGATGATATGCGCCAGGGATTTCTTTCGGGAAGTGACGATTATATGGTAAAACCGGTAAATGTGAATGAAATGGTTTTAAGAGTCGGAGCACTGCTTCGCCGTGCACAGATACTGAATGAACACAAAATTGTGATCGGTTCAACAGAGTTTGATTATGATGCAATGACGGTTACAACTGATAAGGAAAGTCTTGTTTTGCCTAAAAAAGAATTCCTGCTTTTATATAAGCTTGCAACTTCGCCAGGCAGAACATTTACAAAACAACAGTTGATGGATGAAGTATGGGGATACGAGACGGAGGCAGACCCACATACGATAGAGGTACATATAGGAAGAATCAGAGAGCGTTTTAAAGATAACCCGGATTTTGAAATTGTAACAATGCGTGGAATTGGATACAAGGTGGTGAAAAAATAATGGAACAAAAGAAAGAAAAAGGATTGCGGATCCGATCCTGTCTGACTGGTGCAATCTGGCTGGCACTTGTATTTTCAACAGTTATATCTGCTTTATTATTTGCTTTTTTGAATCATTTTTTTAATCTGCCGGGCAGCATACCTGTGCTTGGCTGGCTTTTGATTTTCAATACATTGATTGCAGGGCTGATCACTTCCTTTATTAATGCAAAGTTACTGGAACCAATTACTAGGCTTAGTAAAGCAATGAAGGAAGTTTCTCGGGGAGATTTTGAACAGCATTTGGAAACGAACAGCCGTATAGCAGAAGTTGGAGAATCTTATCAAAGTTTTAACGTTATGACAAAAGAACTTCGTGCAACAGAGGTGCTGCAGATGGATTTTGTATCTAATGTTTCTCATGAGTTTAAGACCCCGATTAATGCCATTGAAGGATATACAATGCTGCTTCAGGGAGAAGAACTGTCTCCGGATCAAGAGGAATATGTAGAAAAAATCTTATTTAACACCCAAAGACTTTCCGGATTGGTTGGTAATATTTTGCTGTTATCCAAGTTAGAGAATCAGAATATACCAATGAAAAAAACAGAATATCGTCTGGATGAACAGATCCGCCAGGCATTTCTTTCATTGGAAACAAAATGGACAGAAAAAGAAATTGGTTTTCAGGTAGAATTGGAGGAAGTTAAATATACTGGGAATGAAGGACTTTTTATGCATATCTGGATAAATCTTTTGGATAATGCGATTAAGTTCAGCCCTTCAAAGGGGACAATTACGATGTTTCTGAAACAAGAACAGGATTCTGTTAAGTTCATTCTGGAAGATGAAGGACCAGGAATAGAGGATGATGTAAAATCCAGAATATTTGACAAGTTCTATCAGGTAGATGGATCTCATAAAGCAGAAGGAAATGGCCTAGGTCTTGCACTTGTAAAACGGATTGTAGATAGTGCCGGAGGAACAATCAAAGCAGAAAACCGTGAATATGGTGGATGCAGATTTGTTGTAGAGCTTCCAATACAGAAAGATGAGGCCATATAAGTTTAAGAAAAACAGATAGAGGAGGAATTACATGACATTTTATCAGGAATTGCAGTTAAATCAGGCAGGTTCTAAAAATCTGTTGAAAAAGAGTGAAACAGTGAAAGAAAAATCATATCATATACTGGTATATTTGGTAAAGATAGCTGTTACAATGGCATTTTGTTTTTTATTTGTTACTATTTTCAGTATCTTATTTGGAAATGAGAATAGTATTGTGGGTGTAGTAGTTTTATTATGCCTTATGGTATTTCGGAATGCGGATCTGGGGATCCACACCGGACAATCTACGATGCTTTTGGCTTTGTTCTTTGTAATTATGACTGTATGTCCGCATTTAGCAAATCAGTTTTCACCGGTATTGGGAATGCTGTTAAATATTGCGGCACTGGCTGTGTTGATTCTGTTCGGATGCCATAATCCATTCATGTTTAATCAATCTACATTGGTTCTTGGGTATCTGCTGCTATATGGTTATGATGTTACGGGAAAAAGCTATCAGATGCGATTAGTCGGAATGGCTTTAGGTGCAGCACTTACCTGCTTCGTATTTTATCGAAATCATAAAAACAGAACTTATAAAAGAAATCTGAAAGATCTGATACAAGAATTTGATATCACTTCTTCCAGAACAAAATGGCAGATATGTCAGATTTTATGCGTACCGATTGTCCTTTGCATTGCAGAACTTTGTAATATGCCACGTGCAATGTGGGCTGGTATTGCGGCCATGTCCGCGATTTTGCCATTTATGGAAGATATGCACTATAGAGTCCGTAAAAGGATTGTCGGAAATATTGCAGGTGTTATATGTTTTACAGTATTATATTTTCTGCTTCCTTCGTCAATCTATGCATATATAGGAATTCTTGGTGGAATCGGTGTAGGACTTTCAGCACAATATGGCTGGCAGGCAGTATTTAACACATTTGGTGCTTTAGCCATTGCTGCAGAGACTTATGGACTACAAGGAGCGGTTAGTCTTAGAGTGATTCAAAATGTTTTTGGTGTTGTGTTTGCATTAGCATTTTGTGTTATATTTTATTGGTTTATGTCAAAAAAAAAGGAAAGTGAGGCGACCGTACATGCAGAGTGAAGTGAATCAGGAAGAAAATTTGAATAGAATTATTACGGTTCCTAATCTTCTTTCTTTTTTTCGGCTTTGCCTGATTCCGGTAATTATATGGAGCTATTGTGTAAAGAAAAATCCTCTGTTAGCTGGAGAAATCTTATTGCTGTCTGGTCTTACGGATCTTGCTGATGGATATATCGCAAGAAGATTCCATATGATTAGTAATTTGGGAAAAATACTTGATCCGGTGGCCGATAAGCTGACACAGGCAGCGATGTTAATCTGTCTGTTTACTCGGTTTCCGCATATGCTTCTTTTAATCGTAATAATGGCAGGTAAGGAGCTGTATATGGCAGTCAGTGGATGTCTTGTGATACGAAAGACAGGAAAAGTACACGGTGCAGACTGGCATGGAAAGATAGTAACCTTTTTATTATATGGAACTGCAGCGGTGCATATTATATGGTTCCACATTACACCGATGGTATCAGATCTGTTGATTGGTTTGTGCGCTATAATGATGGTCATATCGGTCGCTCTGTATATTATCCAGAATACCAGGACTCTTAAGGGAGAGACTGTATAAGCAATTTTATATTGCAATGACTAGAAAAATATTTAGGAGAAGATAGATATAAACAGTAAGTCAAACACACAAACTATGGAGTCTTTAGTCGGTTTAATAAAATTTTAGATAGAAAATAAATCATTATAAAAAGATCCTGTTCATACTATGATATATAGAACAGGATCTTTATTTACTTTATTTCGCCAGGAAATTGCTCTGAATCTCCATCGGCATATGATAAGCCTGGCCTCGTTTTGTCAGGCTGTATAATTTAAAGCTCATTAGTTCCGGAGTCGCATTCAATGAACTGCAGAGTCCGAAATAATCCAGGTCCTCGTTCTGAACCATATCTTCGATTTTCTCATCTTCAATCAGCAGATCGGCAGCAAACAGATTGGCCTGGTATTCTGTATTATCCGTCATATTGTAGAGTGTATCATCTTGCATCGGAGCCATTTTCAGCTGGGAACGATGCAGGATGATATGCCCTAATTCGTGGGCGGCAACGATCATCTTTTCTTCTTCTGAAAGGAAACTGCTGATCATGACATAGATTGTCTTGCAGCTCATAAAACAATATCCTTTCAGTGTCTTATATCTGGAAGTTTCCCCGACAACAATGTTCATCTGATCCATGATCTCAAATGGATCTCGGGTTCCATATTTCTTGATTAATTTCTTTGTTTCTGTATATATGTAAGTGTTTCTCAAATAAATCACCTCAAAAGTAAAAAATAAAAGGGCAGAAATATCCTTGTAACTATAAGGTAACAGATTAGGTGTACAATAATCCCGCCTTCTATTATTTTTCCTCTTGGTTTTTCAGATATTTTTTCGGTGTAAATTTCTTTGCACGTCTTTTGGAATCCAGATAAAGGCTCTGGATCTCATCCATAAAAGCTATTTTATCTTCGTCTGTCAGTGATCCACCGGCAAACATGAATTAGCTGAAACAGTATTCAATTCTATTAGCTACAGCTAATGGTCAAACAGCAATACTTGGTTCGAAAGACTGATGGCGGATCAATAGAAGTTGTGATAGAATGAAGAAAACGATTTGATGTGCAAATCGGGAGTTGGAGGATACACGCATGAAAATTGTAATCATTAATGGAAGTGCCAGAAAAGGAAATACGCTGGCAGCAATCAATGCATTTATAAAAGGAGCGTCAGAAAAGAATAAAATTGAAATCATTGAACCCGACAAACTCAACATTGCACCATGCAAGGGATGTGGTGTCTGTCAATGCTCTAAGGGATGCGTCGATAAGGATGATACAAATTCTACAATTGATAAAATTGCTGCCGCAGATATGATTCTTTTTGCTACACCAGTTTATTGGTGGGGAATGTCAGCACAATTGAAACTTATCATTGATAAGTGCTACTGCCGTGGATTGCAGTTAAAAAACAAAAAAGTTGGCACAATTGTTGTAGGTGGTTCTCCCGTAGGCAGTATCCAGTATGAGCTGATTGATAAGCAGTTTGACTGTATGGCAAAATATCTTTCATGGGATATGCTTTTCAAAAAATCATATTACGCAACAGCCAGAGATGAACTTGAAAAAAATAAGGATTCCATGAACGAACTTGAGTGGATCGGAAAAAATTTATAAAGCACACACCAAATTCCAGTTTGTATATATCTTTTAAAAGGTATATGATTAAGAAAAACGGCAGGAGGTATCTGAATGAAATCACATAAATATTGGTCTATCGGTGCACTGATTACAATGCTTGGAACTTTTTATACAGGTTATAAGGGATCAAAAGAAGGCCATAAGTACTTTGCAGCAAGTTCTTTGCTTTGCATGATTATGGCTATTTATACAGGACACAAGATGATTTCTGGTAAAAGTAGGAAGAAAAAAGAAGTTTCAGTAGAGAGTGTTGAAGATTAAAAAACAAAATATTTTAATAAATAACGCCGGTGCGGGATTTTGATATCCAGTACCGGTGTTATTGATTCCACAGGGGCTTGGGGGTGTAGCCACAAAATATACTATTCGTTTTCTGCTTCGGCAAGTTTGTTAAGGATCCACTCCCGATTGATAACAATGTCCTCATCATCGCGGAGATCTTTGAAATCATTGCAGTGTGAAGAAGCAAATTCATACATATTGTCAATGTCAACTGCACCAGTGATCTCACCCTTATTAATGATATCTTTGATGTCTGTACGAGGGTATGGGGAATCGGAATCCCCATCAAGAGACTTACCCGTAGGTATGCCGTAGCCATAAAATGGCGATACGGTAATATTTGGGTGGATCTTGCTCTTATTTGTACCTCTCTATATAACGAAACTCTCAGAGGCTGTTTTACAGTGGGAAAAAAATATAGACGTGAAAAAATAAAATGCTATAATTAAAAGAATTGAGACAAAGCAGATGAAAATCTGTGACACAAAGCTAAAGGGCTTGTAAAAAGAAACTATTGAAATGTGTTTTAATCGAAAGAATAAGGAATTTGACGTACGCAAAAAACAAAATATTATCTGGCCGCATTGGTGTCTGGTGTACTTTTAGTAACTGGTATTTTGGCTGGATGTGGACAATCTAAAAAAGACGATCACCTTACCGTGTATCTGTGGGAAAATCGTTTAATGAAAAATATTGCTCCTTATATCCATGAGCAGTTTCCAGATCAGGATATTGAATTTATTATTGGAAATAATGACACTGATTTATATAGCTATTTTAAAGAGCATGGTGAGTTGCCGGACATCATGACAGTACGTCGATTCTCTGGAACGGATGCGCAGGATTTACAGCCATATCTTATGGATTTTGCTTCTTATGATGTGGTTTCTAAGTACTATTCCTATGCAGTGGAATATTATAAGGATACAGATGATGAAATTCAGTGGTTGCCAATCTGTGCAATTCCGCAGACGATTATTGCCAACAAGACACTGTTTGATCAGTATGGAATCAAAGTTCCGGAAAATTATGAAGAATACGTACAGGTTTGCCAGCAATTTTATGATAAGGGTATAAAACCTTACTCGATGGACCTTGCAGAAGACTGGTCAAATCAAGAAATAATTCAGGCGGCAGCGATTGGTTTGAAAGGTTGATGGCGAATCAATAGAAGCTGTGATATGATAAAGTAAATAATTTGATGTGTATATTTGGATTTTGGGAAGAGAATGAAAAGTGGATAAACTTTAAAAATAAAACAGAAAACTTAAAGACACTTAGTAAATACAAAACCGAAAAAACGGAACATAGTGTTTTAACAGACGAAATATGTTTGAGTGAAAGACATGAAGAAAACAAAAGAAGGTGTTAATTTGAAGAAAAAGAAATTCCTTAGGCTGAAGAATACAGGCAGTATCTTTGTGATTGCGGGACTTTTGATAATTTTGGTAATAGCGTCGTACACATATATTCTGCAAAGTTCTTACACTAAGACCGCCCTTGAAACAGAAATCACACGTGACACAGCGAGTGCAGATGCAGTACACAAACTTGTGAATAGAAGAATCGGCAAAGAAGATTTTGATCAAATCAAAGATCAATCTGATGAAAAGAAGCAATTATATAAGGATATTTCTTCATATTTCAATGAAATCAGAACACTGAATTCTACTCGATATATTTACACCGCTACAAAAAATGAAGAAGGAAAACTCGTTTATGTGGTAGACGGTTTGGATCCGGATGCGGATGATGTAAGACACCCTGGAGATTATATTGAGGAAGAAATGGTTCCGTATATTGATAGGGCTATTTCTGGGGAGAATGTGTACTCTCAGGATATCATTGATACAACATGGGGTCCGATTTTTACGGCTTGCTATCCTGTAAGAGCAAATCATGATGGGACAGGAGAAATCATTGGCGCATTTTGCATTGAAATGGATATGCAATCAGCTTATGGAATGGTTGAAGAGACGAATCATATTTCCATCATCTGCGGTTTAGTCGCAGGAGCTGTATTGTTTTTAATTTGTCTATATACCTATTATGTTTACCAGAAAAGCAAGGCAGAAGAGCAAAAACAAAAACAATTATTAATGACCGCCGCTGAGGAAGCAAATGCTGCCAACAAAGCAAAATCTGCGTTTTTGCTTAATATTAGCCATGACATCAGAACGCCGATGAATGCCATTATTGGATTTACAAACATTGCGCTTCACCAGAACACGGTTTCAGATATTCATGATAGCTTGGAGAAAGTTCAAAAAAGTTCGAATCATCTTCTCTCTTTGTTGAATGACGTTCTGGATTTCAGTCGCATTGAAAGTGGAAAAGTTATCATTTCGCCTGAGCCAGTGGACATTACTCAATTGACAGATAACGTCCAGGCGATTATGAATGGACTTCTTTATAACCGAGATCTTAAGTTTGAAGTACATCGAGAAAGACCAAAGAACCCATATGTCCTTGCGGATGTTACGCGTATTCGAGAAGTCCTGGTGAATCTTCTTGGCAATGCTGTGAAATTCACAAAGGACGGTGGAAAGATTACTTTGGATATCAGCAGTTACCCCGGAACGGATGAGAAACATATCATAATTCGTTATGTTGTTCAAGATAATGGTATTGGCATGAGTGAAGAGTTCCAGAAAGAATTATTCAAGCCGTTTTCACAAGAAGATGATGCTAATGCCAGAACTAAATATAAGGGAACCGGTCTTGGCATGGCCATCACAAAAAAACATATAGATATGATGGGCGGTTCAATTGCTGTTGAGAGTAAAAAAGGTATAGGTACTACATTCACTGTGGAGATTCCACTGGAGTTGACAGAACAAGTTATTCAATCAAAACAAAAACAATCTCTACATAGAGATTTGACAGGTGTTCATGTTCTTATGGCAGAGGATAATGATCTAAATGCTGAACTTGCTACGATAATGCTGGAAGATGCCGGTATGACCGTAACACGCGCATCAGATGGAAAAGAAGTCGTGAATTTGTTTAAAAATCATCCACGAGACACATACGATCTTATTTTGATGGATATTATGATGCCAAACATGGATGGACACCAAGCAACGAAAGCCATTCGAGCTCTAGGTATAGAGCGCCTCGATGCGGTTAGGATTCCAATTATAGCTTTGTCTGCAAATGCTTTTATAGATGATATTCAGGAATCCCTGGATTCAGGCATGAATGACCATATTTCCAAGCCGATTAACATGGAGGAATTAACTGATACAATCGCTAAATACATTAAACGTGACACATGTTTGGCAAAGGAACTGAAGCAGAAACAAAATGACAGATAAGTGTCGGAGCATTAGGAAAATCGCATCGTTACAGGGATTATATAAAGCAACAATAGAGGTGAAGGATTGTAGATGCAAATCGTCCCCAAGTTGGGGATGCTTACCATTGTAGAGATTGAAGCTGAATTAATGAATAACTTCACGTTTGTAGAGATGACAGTCAGCTATTCTATGATTAGGAAAAAAAGATAATTACAATGAATAACGCCGGTGCGGGATTTTGATATCCAGTACCGGCGTTACCGATTCTATAGGGATTTGAGAGTGCAGCCTACTTCATATCCGTATTAGGCATTTAAAAATAATGGAAGTAATGATCAGGGCATGTGTATTATGAAAAATAAATTTGTTATAGTGACAATATCAACAAAAAATAAACAATCGGAAATTTCGTTTTTATGATATACTCATTATAGAATATAAAGTTGTAAAAAACGGGAAGAGGCATATGAAAAAGAGAAAATTTATAGTCCCTGCCATTGCGATAATTGCTGCAGCATTACTGTTGGAAGGTTTTATTTTAAAGTATGTTAATGACAGAAACGCGGACCGGACGTCAAAGGTACTTTTAGATCGTGTTATTACCGTGCTTGATAAAAATGATGAGAGTGAAAAAGCGCTTATTAAATCGCTGAAGGATGATTATATAGTCAGAGCCAAGGCGGTTTCTTATATTATCGATGCGAAACCAGAGGTGGAATACGATGTCGACGAGTTACAGAAGGTTGCGGCGTTGATATCTGTGGATGAGATACATTTGTTTGACACAAAAGGATATATTTACAGCGGTTCTGTGCCAAAATATTTTGGATATAGCTTTGATTCAGGAGAACAGATGGAATATTTCAAGCCAATGCTTACGGATAAGAAGCTTACTATGTGTCAGGATGTGACGCCGAATACGTCCGAAGCTAAAGAAATGATGTACGCGATTACCTGGAATGAAGCCGGAAACAAAATGATTCAGGTTGGTATTGAGCCAAAACGGCTTCTGAACGAGGTCAGGCAGAATGAGATTTCTACCGTAGTTGCGGATATGCCAGTGTATAAAGATATGGAGATACTGGTTGCAGATTCGGATACAAAGATCGTAGCCGGAGCTACAGACAGCAGTAAAATAGGCCTGGAAATTGACAGTATTGATATGCGGCATTATCGGTGTGTGGAGAAGCAGGAGGGGGCATATATTGTTACTGTAATGGTAAAGGATTCTTATTATCAGCAGGGAAGCCTTTTGGCTATTCTTATAGTTGGAATATACTTGATTCTGGCTTCGTGTTGTATGGTGTATATGTTGTCGAAGGTCATGAAAGAGAAATATGAAAAAGAAAAATTCCGGTATACATCGAATACGGACGAACTCACCAGATGTTATAACAGACGTGCGTATGAGGAGGACATAAACAAGCTCAATCTTAGTAAGGAATGGGTATATGTTTCTATGGATCTTAACGGGCTCAAGAGAGCAAATGATTCTTTTGGACATGTAGCAGGAGATGAGCTTATACGGGCGGCTGCAGATTGTATGAAAAGCAGCTTCAGTGAACATGGCAAGGTATACAGAGTGGGCGGCGATGAGTTCGTTGTTATCATTACAAAAGACATACCGCAGTTTGAAAATATGCTGAGGACATTTGAGCAGAGAGTGGCAAGCTGGCATGGAGAATTTGTCGAGTCGATGGCGGTTTCGTATGGATATGTCTTCAGTTCGGAGCGAAAGTGGAACAGCATATTTGATATTTCAAAAGCTTCGGATGAAAGAATGTATGAGAGTAAGAAGCAATATTACATTAGAAGCGGAATGGACAGAAGATGATGATAAAAATCAGAGAAATTCGTTCGATTTCTTTTTTTTACTGATTTTGAGTTTATATGCAGCACTTGATTTGGAAGTAGATGAGGGATTTGCCTATGAAGAATATCATTTGTTGAAGCTTTGGGAAGGTAGGAAATGGAAATGAAAGAAGAATGTATTATATGTAAAGCACCAATTATATATCTTGAAAAAGATGAAATGATGGAGTGCGTGTTATGCCATAAAAAGGAATTAAGCAAAACTAGATGTGAGCAGGGTCATTATGTATGTAATGAATGCCATACAAAAGAAATGGGTGTAATTATAGACATATGTCTTAGTGAAACATCTAAGAATCCGATAGAAATTATAAGAAGAATGATGGCGCAGCCGTTCTGTCATATGCATGGACCAGAGCATCATGTTATGGTTGGTTCAGCGCTTCTTACCGCATATAAAAATGCAGGTGGTGAGATTGATTTGCCGGAAGCTCTGCTTGAAATGATGAATAGAGGAAAAGCTGTTCCAGGCGGTGTATGTGGATTCTGGGGTGCTTGTGGCGCCGGAATTAGTACAGGAATGTTTATATCAATAATCTCAGGAGCGACTCCACTTAAAAATGAACCTTGGGGTCTGGCTAATAAAATGACTTCTAAGGCACTTGACGCAATCGGGAGCATTGGTGGACCAAGATGTTGTAAAAGAGATTCCTATATAGCCATAATCTCAGCAATTGACTATGTGGCAGAGAATTTCAATATACAAATGGAAAAGCCTGTTATAAAGTGTATTCATTCTGATAAGAACAACCAATGTATTAAGGAGAGGTGTCCGTTTCATGAATAAGAAAAAAGTCGCATTTATCTGTGTTCATAATTCATGCCGTAGTCAGATCGCAGAGGTATGCAGGTAGATAAAATAATTATCTACCTCCTACCCGATTTTAGAAATTAAGAAAGTTCTGCCACATTCTTGTAGCCCAGATTGAATTAATCATCAATGCCGTATTTGTTTTCCAGCGCTTCTTCTGCTAATTCCAGTTCATCTTCCAGTTTTTCAATCGCGCGTTCTCTCGCTTTGTATGTCTCGAAGCTAATCTCTTTCATCTGGTAAGCATACTCAAATTCATCATCAAGTTTATCCAGTTCGTCATCAACTGCGTCTACCTGCCTTTTCAAAGTGTAGAATTGTTCGTGATTCTCAGATGCATTTGTAGATGTTTTTGCATTGTTTACACTTTTTGTTATATTACAGATTTCTTCTTCATAAGAAGAAAAATCATAGTCCTTTTCGTTCACATTCTCTGCTGCGTTTTCTGTGTTACTGATGTTATCATCATCGTCATCTGTATTTGATGTTACAACTTCCTGGGTCTTAATATCTTCTGTAGCTTCATTATTGGATGAAGTGCATCCTGTAAAAGCAAATATTAATGTGAGGGATAATAAAACTACTAATATTTTTTTCATAACGTGTTCTCCTTCCGTCTCTTGGATGTTTTGTTTTTGCTGTTATATGTATCATATGGGGGGAAGATTAAAAAAAGATTAAAACAAATAGTAATTTCAAAAAATGAAAAAAAGGACTCTAGCACACGAAAATGATTGGTATTATAATAATTACATTATGAGATTACTGATTGTAGAAGACGAGAATGATTTAAGAAACATTGTCAAAAAAAGGCTTGTCAAGGAACATTACAGTGTAGATGCCTGTGGGGATGGTCTGGAAGCGATGGCTTATATCGATATGACTTCCTACGATGGTATTATTCTTGATATCATGTTGCCGGGAAAGGATGGATATGAAATCTTAAGAGAATTAAGGCAACGAGAAGATGATACACCGGTTCTGTTACTGACAGCAAAAGACAGCATTGAGGACCGTGTCAAAGGACTGGATCTTGGTGCCGATGATTACCTGATCAAACCATTTGCATTTGAAGAACTGCTTGCAAGAATCCGTGTCATGATGCGTAGAAAGCCACAATTTACATCCAATCAACTAAAAATAGCAGATCTTATTCTGGATCGTGACACAAGAAAGGTTACAAGAGCCGGAAATGAAATTGATCTTTCTGCAAAAGAATTTATGGTTCTGGAATGTCTTATGCGCAACAAAAATATCGTAATGACAAGACAGCAGATTGAACAGAATGCGTGGGACTTTGATTTTGAAGGTGGTTCCAATGTGATCGACGTATACATTCGTTATTTGCGAAAAAAAATCGATGCACAATATGAACAAAAACTCATCCACACTGTTCGCGGTGTCGGATATGTAATGAGGGAAAACGAATGAAACAGCTGACGATCAAGAAAAAAATTACGCTATGGTACACCGGAATCATTGCCGTAGTCCTTGGGACTATTTTAGTTCTCGTCCTTCTTTTTGTGGATAAGGTTGGAATTTCTGCGACAGAAGAAGAAATCAGTGCCGCAGTGACTGGTTTCTCTTCAAATATTAATTTTCAGGATGATTCCTTTTATCTTGACGGCGATACCGAATTTTACGATGACGGTATTATGTTTTGTATTTATGACAAAAACGGACGCTTACTTTATGGAACGATTCCAACCCAATTTCCAGAAGAAACTATCCTCAAGTCGAATACACCGCGAATGATAACCGGATCAAATCGAAAATGGATGATATATGACAGCGTTTACACTTACGGTGATGATGAGGAAATGTGGGTACGAGGAATTACCTCTGTACATTCTATAGAACTTTTCATGCAGACATCCGAGAAAATGCTGTTGATTGTATTCCCATTACTCATTATTCTGATCGGAGCCATCGGATATTTTATGATCAAACGGGCATTGAGACAGGTGGATCTTATCTGCGATGAAGTTGAAAACATCAGCAATGGAAAAGATCTTTCCAAACGATTGTCTCTGCCAAAAGCAAAAGATGAATTATACGAATTGTCGGAGAAATTTAACGGAATGTTCGAGCGATTGGAATTTTCGTTTGAGAAGGAACGTCAATTCACATCAGACGTATCCCATGAACTGCGGACTCCCGTTGCTGTTATCATTTCCCAGTGTGAGTACTTATTGGAAAATGAAAACTTATCTGCGGAAGATAAGGAAGAGATTGCAGTCATCTTAAGGCAGGCAAAACGAATGTCAAAGCTGACAAGCGAAATGTTAATGATCGCCAGAAACGAACAGGATGAGCAGCATCTGATGGAAAAACTGGATTTTGGATTATTAAGCGAACTTGTAATAGAAGAACTGCAGACAAAAGCACAGGAAAAAAATATTGAGATTACCCTGCAAAAGCAGGACGACTTATTTATGAACGGCGACCAGACATTGATTTTGCGTATGATGATGAATTTAATAACCAATGCCATCAATTACGGAAAAACAAATGGACATATCCATGTTATCCTGAAGGTCGAAAATGACCAGATTGTCGGTGAAGTGAAAGATGATGGTATTGGAATAAGTGAGGAACACCTGGACAGAATCTGGGAGCGTTTCTATCGCATAGACAAAAGCCGTTCCAGAGAAAGTGGCGGTACCGGACTCGGCCTTTCTATGGTGCGTTGGATTGTAAATCTCCACAATGGAACCATTCACGTCGAAAGTATCGAAGGTATCGGAACGAGTTTTATTTTCCGATTTCCGAAAATATAAGGAGCTATCGCTGTATATCCAATTTTTTTTACCAAAGAGAAGGGTTCATTATTCAATGTGAAGGTTTGGATGAAGCTACTGGTGAAAAAGAAAGGCCCGTATCCGTTCAGGATATGAGCCTTGCAAGAATTGGAGAATTGTAATCCGTAGATTTTACAAGTAAAATCTCTCCAGTTTTGTTTTAAAAAATTGAATTAATGGGCCGTTGAAGCAGGCATTTATAATTGTCCCAATCCCTACTACCGACCAGATACCCGCCCCAGATGCAGTGGCAAATATGATTCCGATAATCACGACAACAACATCTGAAAGAATCCTTGCTTTATGGAATGGAATTTTCTGATGTGTCAGTTTCTCGATTATAATTGCGACACTGTCATATGGAGCGATTCCCATATCTGCGACCATATATAATGCCACTCCCATAGATGCCATCAACTGAGCAAGCAGCAGTGCAAGGATACGCAGTGGCAGATTCATCTGAATCTGCACTACATCATTCGCTACATAACAAATAAAGTCTGCAATGTATCCGACAAATACCATATTGATAATGGTCCCCGCACCAATGCAGGATCTTGCCTGAAAAAATACAACTACAAGGATGATCGCATTGACAAGCAACTGCCACGTTCCAAAGCTCCATCCGATAAATCCGCTGATTCCAAGATTCATTGCACTGAATGGATCCACGCCAAATTGTGAAAGTCGTAAGAAAGATACACATAATCCAATAAACAATATTCCCAGTACCATTCCGCCGGTTCTTTTTGTCTTCGTCATGATCTATCTTCCCTCCTGAACTTTTTTGCCTTTCAGCATATATATTCTAGATTCAAAATCGGTACAAGGAGTCACATTCCCTGGCACTTCACCAGCTGTCACATCGGATGTGATCAATCCATAATTCATCAATTCGTCTCCGTAATTTTCTGTATGATTCCATACATTTTCATAAATCATATCCGGGTTCAATCCCTGTAATCTGACACGGCTATACGGCTGATTCACTCCATTTAAAACACGATAGTAGCCTACGATTGCAAGCGTGCGGTCTTCATTTGTCACCATCCATACCGTCTCATTTCCTTCGAATGGACTTTTCAGACGATAAAATGTTCCAAACTGTAACACTTCTCGGTATTCTTTCATAAATGTGATCTGTTCTTTTACTTCTTTGATCTCTTCTTCTGTCAATTTGTTGAGATCCAGTTCGTATCCAAAAGTTCCAAAGTATGCTACATTCGCTCTTGTATGTAATGGGGTATTGCGAAATACCTGGTGATTCGGGACAACAGACACATGGCTTCCCATACTGCTGAGCGGATAACACATAGAAGTTCCGTACTGAATCTTCAGACGCTCAATTGCATCCGAATCATCGCTTGTCCATCCCTGTGGTGCATAATACAGCATTCCCGGGTCAAATCTTCCGCCACCGCTGGCGCAGGATTCAAATAATACTTCTGGAAACTCATTTGTCAAACGTTCATACAGATCATATACACCTAAAATATAACGATGGAACACTTCTCCCTGTCTGTCTGAAGAAAATTTGCTGCTGTAGCATTCTGTAATGCTTCGGTTCATATCCCATTTAATATATGAGATTTTCGACTCCGATAATAACTTTGCCATCATTCCGTAAATATGATCTACTACTTCTTTTCTTGCAAAATCGAGTACATATTGGTATCTGCCGTGTGATGTATTTCTTCCTGGTGTCTGTAAGATCCAGTCCGGATGTGCTCGATAAAGATCAGAGTCTTTATTTACCATCTCCGGCTCAAACCAAAGACCGAATTTTAATCCTAGTGCTTCAATTCTTTCTGACAGGCCTTTGATGCCATTTGGCAGAAGCTCTTCATTTGCCACCCAATCACCAAGACCAGCTCTGTCATTTCTTCTTGCGCCAAACCATCCGTCATCTAAGACAAACAGTTCTACTCCACATTCTTTTGCTTTCCTTGCAATCTCTACAAGGCGATCTTCTGTAAAGTCAAAATAAGTTGCTTCCCAGTTGTTATTTAAAATCGGTCTTGCCTTATCACGCCAGTACCCTCTTGCGAGTCTCTTTGCATACAGCTTCTGGAATGTCTGACTCATGCCATTTAATCCATTTTCACTGTAAACCAGAACTGCTTCCGGTGTCTGAAAGCTTTCTCCCGGTTCTAATTTCCAATCGAATCCTTCCGGATTGATCCCGGCTGTAATTCGTGTCACATCATGTGTATCTACCTCTGCCTGCATACGGAAATTTCCACTATATACAAGGCTTATTCCGATTGCTTCTCCTGCATTTTCATCTGTGTTGTGACGTTTTAAAGCAAGGAACGGATTATGTTCGTGAGAAGAATTTCCGCGCATGCTGTCGATAGCTGTTATGCCTTGCTCCAATGTTCGATTCTTTATATAGCGCTCTCTGGACCACGCACCGGACAACTGCATCCATTCATAATCCTTATCCGGAAGATCCAGGCTTAAGCTCATCATATTTAATACATGCAGATTTTTCTCACCGGCATTTTCAATATAAGCACTTCTTGCAATTGCACTATATTCATCAAAAATCGTATATAAAAGCGCCAGTTTTGCACCAGTCAAAGCGTCTTTCAGAAAGATGCGCAATGTCTGCGCTTCCTCCTTGGACTCTGTGTAAGTTGCCGGCAATCCGGAGAGTTTCGGTTTTCCGGCAATAATCTCATAACAGTCATATTGGAACTCACTGATTCTGCTGCCATTTTCCTGCAACAATTCAATTGCCGGATGTCTGTAGTCTGTCGTACCGTAAACAGGATATTCCTGTCGGATATGTTCCAATGAAAAAGTACGATCCCATTCATATATATATGATGTCATTGGGCGTTCACATTTCTCAACCAGATAAGAAAAATCTGCTTTGTCATGAAGTCGTTTTCCAAAATATAATTGTCCCAGATGTCCATTTTCTAATACACATAAGATATAACTGATTTTTTCATTGTATAAATGGAAAGTTTTCGTTTCCTCGTGAAAAATAATCTGTCTCATATAATACCCCTTTTACAATTTAATTGTTGGCTCTTAAGCTGTCTGCTTTTTCGCATGCATTTCATTTACTTTTCTTGTGATTTCTTCCATCTTCTCACCTTTTAAAATGTAGTATTTTTTGTAAATACCAAAGCTAGCAAATGCAAGAATGATTGGAATTACAATCATTAACACGCGAATACCCATTACGGTTGCTGTGCTCTGCGTTACCGCTTTTGCGTTGTATCCTACAATCTGAAGACCAATTCCTGTTAATCCACCTGCTGCTGCCATGGCTGCCTTCATAAGGAATGTCTGTGCAGAACATGTTACGCTTTCATTTCGTACACCAAACTTCACTTCTCCATAGTCGATAACATCTGCCATACAGCATGTTGTTACTCCAAGTGAAAGACCTGAGCCGAAGAAAAGTAATGCACAACATACAATAACTAACACCTTGCTCTGTGGTGCTACATATCCTGCTGCACCGAGCAGTACAAATCCAACAATCGGAAGTCCGCATGCAAATGCGTATACTTTTTCACGGCTAATTTTTTCTGCAATTTTCGGGAAGCATAAAAGTCCCGCCATCTCAGCAATAATCGCAAATCCAAAAATAGAATACAGATATTCATCATGGCATACACATTTGAAATAATATACAGCAAAGCTTTTTGCAATCTGTGTACAAAGGTTAAATGTCAAAAGTAATCCGATAAATGCAAGCAGCTGATCATTTTTTACAATTACCTGAAATGCCTGTTTCAGACTTGTCTTTTCTGCTGATATACCTAATGTTGATTCCTCTTTTACATTAAATACAGTAATGCCGATTGTAACGATGAAAATAACTGCGATAATGATTGCGAAAAGTGTATATCCTTTTTCTGCGTAGAGATTGCTCTCGCCTGCAACTTTGTTCAGGTAGTTGATGATGTAAAGCCCAAATGTTGCTACTGAAAATCCTGCAAGACTTGCGAAAAATCTTGGAATTACGGATACTTTTTCACGTTCGTGCGGATCATTTGTCAAGTTCGGAAGCCATGACCAGTAAGGGACATCCATGATCGTATAAGTCATTCCATATAAGATATACATAACGGATACATATACGTACAATGCTGTTCCTGACAGGTTAAAACTGTGGAATAGCAAAACAAATACAACTGAATTTACCAATGTTCCGATTACAAGCCAGATTCTGAATTTACCAAAACGTGTATGTGTATTGTCAACAATCATACCCATCATCGGGTCATTGATCGCATCCCATATTCTTGCCACAAAAAACAGTACGCCGACAAATGCCGGTGCCAGATACAATGTATCTGTAAAATAAAGCATTAAAAATGCTCCTACTAAATTGCAAATCGCGTCTTTACCGATTGCCCCAATTCCAAAACATAATTTTTCTCTTGTAGACGCATATTTATATTGCGGATTTTTCTGAGTTTCTTTTTGATTTCCCATGATTCTCCTCCTCTAATACTCCTTTGTTTATTTTTTATTTGAGTGAAGAAACCTGTGCACGTGTTCCTTATGTTTGTTGATACAAGTATAGCGTACAAAAAAAACATCCGTTATACCTTTTTGTTAAGGGTTATATCCCAAATGTTAGGTATTGGATGTTTTTTAAAACATTTTGTCTATTCTTTTTCAATGTCTCCCACATAAATTGTTTTATGCTTCTTATATTCTTTCAGTTCATTTTGTACACAGATCAATCGTTTTCGGGCATCCTTTCTGTTGTCGTTACGATATTGGGTCGGCGTTATTCCCATTTTCTGCTTAAATACTTTACCGAAAGCAAGGGAATTACGATAGCCACAGGAAACTGCAATCTCCTCCACAGACAGATCTGTAAGTGCGAGCTGCTCCTTTCCTCTGGAAATTCGAAATTCCGTCAAAAAATCTTTTGGAGAGATTCCGAGACTGTTCATAAATATTGTATATAAATAGCTTCGATTTAGTGCCAAATAATTTGCTATATCTTCCACTGTGATTTTCTGTGAATAGTAATTCTTTATATAGGAAATTGCCTCCTGCACATGTATGCTTTCTTTTGTATCATTCGAATATTGCTGAATTTCAATCCCGCGAGCCAGTACTGAGAAAAACTGATAGAGCTTCCCCTGGAGATAGTAAAGATTTTCTGCAGTTGAACATGTATGATGAAGCATTTCAAATACAATTTCTTTCAGTTCTTCTCCATATTCACACTCGCATGTAAGCTGACGACTGTTCAGTCCAAGATCTCTGACAAATCTCTGTGCTTCCGTACCACCAAATCCTACCCAAAGGTAAGACCATGGGTCCGTTTTATCTGCCTGATAAAAGGTAAGGCTTTCCGGCTCGATCAGAAAGGCTTGCCCTTCTTTCAGCTGATACTTCGTTTCGCCGACCTGATAGATACCTTTGCCCTTCATTACATAATGCAAAATATAATTGGGTCTTGCGGCTGGCCCGTAGCTATGTAATGGCTTGCATTCTGCAAACCCGCAGAAACACAAATGAAAATCTTTAAACTTTGGTTTCAACAGTTGTAATACGTAAGAATCTTCCATAATCTGTATCCTCTCTTAATCCCTAAGATCACAAGCACTTTCCAGTCATGCTTACTTTTGCTGTTGCTCACTCAGCAATAGTTAGTTTAACCGTTTTCCTTATTCTATCACAGTATCGTGTTATTCTTCCATCAGTTTTCAAACCAAGTATTAAATGGTGCCTCTTCCTTTATAAGTTTCCCCAAAAAAGACAATGTGTTTTTTCTTGTATGCAAAGAAATAAGGATGTAAAATAAAATTAGTTTTCAAATAAAAAATAGTAATAAGTGAAATGGCAAATTCTGATTGTAGAACTGACATGTGATTATAAGGAAGGAATAATATGAGAAGAAAAGATAGAGAAATCACAGATATACACAAGATTGAAAAAATATTGTCGAGTGCAAAGTATTTACATCTGGGGGTATTAGATGATGAATACCCATATGTTGTGCCGCTTCATTACGGTTATCAGATAAACGGCGGGAAACTAACATTTTATGTTCATAGTGCGAAAGTGGGGCATAAACTGGATTGCATTCGGAAAAATAACAGTGTTTTTGTGGAAATTGATTACGGAGAAAAACTTATAGAAGCAGATGTTCCATGCAAATATGGTGCTGAATATGCGAGTGTCATGTGCCGAGGGAAAGCAAAAATCCTCCAGAATGCAGCGGATAAGTGCGCGGCACTGCGCATTCTTATGAGAGAGCAAACCGGAGAGGAACACGAAATTAATGAAAAAATGGTAAATGCGGTATGTGTAATTGAAATAAATGTAGATTCGTATACGGCAAAAGCGTGTGTAAAATAAATTTTAGTTTTCGGCATTATTGCTTCCACCGGTGATTAGCCTGTATTATATTTGTATTCGTGCATTACATAAAAAGCGTCCCCAGTGCTGCGATATTATGTTAAAATGAAGTAAACAAGAAAACTGGAAAAACAAAAAGTTGTTCAAGATATACGGGATGAGAGGGATTGGTTATGGATGATTTTAAACGACTTACAGAGCAGCTTTTAAAATTTTATATCGACACGGAATCCGTAGATGATATAGGCTTTGAAAACTTCTTTGATGATAACAGTAGTATAATCGGAACAGGAAAGCATGAGTTTTTCAGGAATCTGCATGAATTTCAGGAATCATATAAATTCGATGTAAAACAAAGAGGAAAAATCAGACTTAAAATAAGAGATTTACAGCAGGAAGAAGCAGAGCTTGGTGATGACCAGGTCCTTGCGTATGGATCGGTAGTCTTTACCGGTTTATTTGAAGATGGATCCGTCTGTTTTGAGATGGACACACGGTTTAGCATTATCTATAAAAAGGTGAACGGGAAATGGCTGGTTAAGCATCTGCATCAGTCAGTACCGGACAGAGACCAGATGACAGGGGAAGAATTCCCGGTTACGCTGGGAAAACAGGTGGAAGAGGCGCACCGGGCAATTAGTGCATTAGGGACTGCTTATTATCACATCTCACGTCTGGATTTAAAGACAAAGAAGATCGAACTTGTGAAAAGGTCCCGGAAAATGGAGCTGGGCATTTCGAAAAAAAGCGCAGACTGGGATTCGCAGTTTGAGGTCATCAAAGATGTGATAGCAGAACCGTTTGTACAAAAGTACATAGATTTTTTTGATACACAGACCATGGCCGCACGGCTTCGTAATAAAGAGTCCATGTCTTTTGAATTCAAAAAAAAGGATGGGAAATGGTTCCTTGCCATGATCGTTCCACAGAACTATGATAAAGACGGAAATATTACATCGGTGCTGCTTGCAAACCGGGATGTGACAGATGAAAAACTGCGGGAATTGAGGCAGGAGGAAGAACTGCGGGAAGCTAAATTAAATGCGGAAGTTGCAAGTAAAGCCAAATCCGCATTTCTTTTCAATATGTCCCATGACATCAGAACGCCTATGAATGCGATCATTGGTTATGCGGATCTGGCATCCAGACATCTGGAAGACACAGAAAAACTTGGCAGATATATCGATAACATTCAGGTATGCGGGGAAAAACTTTTATCGTTACTCAGTAATGTCCTGGATCTTGCAAGAATTGAAAATAACAAGGTCGAAATGCAGTATGCCGTGTCGGATGTCCGGGAAGACTTTACGAATTGTGTTACAATGTTCCAGCAACAGGCAGAAAGTAAGAATCAGACTCTGTGTATGACAGAACAGATCCTGTATCCGTATGTATATGTGGATGAACCACATTTATCGGAAGTCTGCATCAACATCATAAGTAATGCGGTCAAGTATACAAATGCGGGCGGTACAATATCCTGTAAGGTTGCACAGAGACCTTGTGAGAAGGAAGACTGGTGCGATATGATCATCAGTATTACCGATAATGGAATTGGTATGGCAGAAGAGTTCCAAAAACATATCTTTGAAGCGTTCGAAAGAGAGCGGACTTCTACGATTACCCATATTGAGGGCAGCGGCATCGGCATGGGAATCGTGAAAAAGCTTGTGGATCTGATGGGTGGTACGATAGAGGTGGAAAGTAAACTTGGTGAGGGATCCACTTTTACAGTGACGATCCCTTGCAAAAAAGCATCAAAAGAAGAAGCTTTAGAGAAGAAAAATCAGAATCCACGAAGTAAGAAGTCGCTAAAAGGCGTCCGGGTCCTGCTGGTCGAAGACAATGAGATCAATGCGGAGATCGCGACAGAACTGTTGAAAGAAGAAGGGTGTATTGTCGAAGTTGCAACTGACGGAGTTGCATGTATCAGCATGATTGAAAAGGCAGATGCGGACTATTACAAGATGATCCTTATGGATATTCAGATGCCGGTTATGAATGGGTTCGATACGACATTAACCATCCGGAAGATGAAGGATGATAAAAAAGCGATGATCCCGATCATAGCTATGACTGCCAATGCCTTTGCAGAAGACAGACAGAAGGCGCTTTCTGTCGGGATGAATGATCACGTTGCCAAGCCTGTTGATATGAATATTCTTGCGCCAACGATGATGAAATATTTATAAAAGTGGGGAATAAAAAAATGAACAAAGAAAAAAAACAGGTTGTCACACCGGACAATCTAAAAGAAATTGCCGTCATGACGATAGCAGTGGGGATCATCGCTGCGGCCGTGTATTTCTTCCTGATTCCGAGCCAGACCTCGATCAGCAGCGTATCTGCGCTGGCGATCATTATTGCGCATTATGTACCGTTACATGTATCAACGGTTACGATGATACTGAATGTGGTCTTACTGCTGATCGGATTTATAACCTGTGGGAAAGAATTTGGGGCGAAGACGGTATATACAAGTATTTTGCTGCCACTGTATCTGGCAGTATTTGAACATGTATTTCCGGATTTTGAATCGTTGACAAATAGTACGGAACTGGATGTGTTATGTTATATTCTGGTTGTAAGCTTCGGACTCAGCATCTTATTTAATATGAATGCGTCGTCCGGCGGACTGGATATCGTGGCAAAGATCATGAATAAATATCTTCATGTCGAACTGGGAAAAGCGATGTCCATCTCAGGAATGTGTGTGGCACTTTCTTCCGCATTGATCTATGATAAAAAAGCGGTTGTACTGAGTGTGCTTGGTACATACTTTAACGGTATTGTGCTGGATCATTTTATCTTTGGACAGAATGTAAAGAGACGTGTCTGTATCATTACAAAATATGAAGAAGAGGTGCGCCAGTTTATTTTACATGAGCTGCACAGCGGGGCAACGTTCTACGAGGCAATGGGTGCTTACAATATGCAGAAATACAGAGAGATCATTACAATCGTAGATAAGAACGAATATCAGAAACTGATGAATTATGTCAGTAAAAAAGATCCGGAGGCATTCGTAACCGTATACACGGTATCCGATATGCGCTACCGGCCGAAAGTTAAATCATTTTAACGGAGGAAAACATATGAAGACAAAAGCTAAAATAATCATTGCGGCAGTTCTTGCCATTGCGATCAGCATCGGTTCGATAGCCATATATAAGCATATTACCGGTCCGAAAGAAGAGAGCATACCGCTTGAGACGACGCTGGAGGATGCAGCGGAGCTGACGACACAGAAGATGATCATCTCGGATGTATTCAGGAGCACAAAGGGAGAGATCCCGCTGATCAACAAGAACAGATTTCTCGTACAATACAAGACGACAGTGACTGCGGGACTGGATGTACAGAAAGCTGTCATAAAGGAGACAGACGACAAGATCCAGATATCTATTCCGCACTGCACGGTCAATGAGGATTCTATTAAGATCAAATCCAGTGATCTGAAGATATATGATACGAATTTTGCGATTATGAGTATCGATAAAGAGGCAGTTATGGAACTTGTCGCAGAGGCTGAGAAGAAAGCAAAGGAAAAAGCCGGATCGGATGAATACGGATTTCTTGAAAATGCAGACAAGAACGCCAAGAAAGTGATCAAGGGCATGTTCGAAAATGTATCGAATGGAAAAGAAGTGATCGTGTCTTTCCAGAATTAGACCGGAAATGACGGATATGTTGTGTAAAAGAATGTAGAGATTGTGTGAAGAATGTCGAAAACCATTAATTTCTGCAAAAGAATGTGCTACAATAAAGAAATCTTATATAGACAGGAGATAAAAAATGACAATACAGGAATGCTATGAAGCGATTGGAGGAAACTATGAAGATGTCTTAAGACGCCTTCGCAGTGAAGCACTGATCCGGAAATTCACATTAAAGTTCCTTGAAGATCAGAGTTATCCACTGTTAAAGCAGGCTTTGGGGGATAACAATTACGAAGAAGCTTTTCGTGGTGCACACACACTGAAAGGGGTATGTCAGAATCTTTCCTTTGACCGTCTGTATGAAGTGAGCAGTGAGCTTACAGAACTTTTGAGAGACCGGACTGGAGAGAAGCCGGGGATACCGGAAGCAATGGAAAAAGTAACAAAAGAATATGAGGCAACAATTGAAGAAATTAAGAAGCTGCAGGAGTAATCTCCTACAGCTTCTTTTTTAACATTTCCGGATTGGATGCATAAGCAAGTGCCGTGTCAGCAGTAATGCGTCCGTTTTTATAAAGTGAAAGAAGACTGGAATCCATAGAGACCAGATCATTTCCCGCAGAGGAATAGATGAGACCGTCGATCTGCGGGATCTTGTTATCACGGATCATATTGCGGATCGCAGGATTGACGATCATAATCTCGAATGCAGGGGTGATACCACCGTCTGTGGTCGGTACCAGCTGCTGGGATACCACTGCCTGCAGGACCATGGAAAGCTGTACTGCGATCTGTCTCTGCTGATTTGGAGGGAAGACGTCGATGATACGGTCGATCGTGTTGGCAGCACCGATCGTATGTAGTGTTGAGAATAACAGATGACCGGTCTCGGCAGCAGTCATGGCTACCTGCATCGTCTCGTAATCACGCATTTCGCCCAGAAGGATCACATCCGGACTCTGGCGCAGGGAAGCACGCAGTGCCGTGACATAATTCTCGGTATCAACATTGATCTCACGCTGGCTTACGATACTCCGGTTGTGTCGGTGAAGGAATTCCAGAGGATCCTCCAGTGTGATGATGTGCTTGTCATAGTTTTTATTGATATGGTCGATGATGCACGCGAGGGTAGTGGATTTCCCGCTTCCGGCAGGTCCTGTGACCAGTACCATTCCTTTGGAGAAATCTGCAAAACGAATGATCTTTTCCGGGATACCGAATGCGGCAGGATCCGGCAAAGTAAAGGAAATAATACGGATCACGACGGACAGGGAGCCTCTTTGTTTGAATGCGCTGACGCGGAACCGTGAGAGACCCGGAACCGCAAAAGAGAAATCATCGTCTCCTGTGTCTTCCAGTATGCCGATGTCACGATGTCCGGCAAGCTCATAGATATGTTCGATGATCCGCCGGGTGTCATCCGGGAGGAGACGGGTATTGTCTTCCATCCGGATATCACCATGTATGCGCATAGAGACCGGCCGCCCGGCTACGACAAAGATGTCGGATGCTCCGGCGCTGACAGCCTTTTCAAGTAATTCTGTGGTATTCATAAATGCCTCCTGATATCATATAGTCTTTATCATTATTGTATTAATTGAATGGAATTGTCGGCATTCCAGTCACTTGTAGAAGTCATTTTCCAACAGGTGATCTTATAGAATGCAGAAGCAGTATCTGAATCTTCCCGGTCAGACCCGGCTGTAGCGGAACTGTCCGGATAGGTGATCTGGATCCGGACTTCCAGTTCCTGTGACTTGTTGACAGCTGTCTGAAAAGAATAGATCAGGGATCCGTCGCTGCCGGTGATTCCAAGCTGTTGACGCACCTGTTGATAATAGCTGTCTGCATCGGAAGTGGAATGATAGCATGCCTGCAGGATCTTCTCTGTCTCTGCAAGCTTTTTCTCTGCTTTGTTGGATGCCCTGTAATAAGCGGTTGTGTGACCGGCAAGTGTCTGTGCAGACCGATAGCTGCCGGAAGCGGTAGACAATGATAACGCTGCAAGTGTAACCATACAGAGCACGATGAATATCATCAGAAGCGATACAGAGCCGATATTCGTAACAGGAAATTTTCGTTTATTCATGACCGGCAGCCTCCTTTATGCTGTATGGTGTATGGCAGGTAACGTTCAAAGAATAGATCTTTCTTCTGTTGTTAAGCTGCCTTGCGGTGATCCGGTAAGTTGTCAGGCCATCCGTACCGCTATCTTCATCGGATGCGTCCTTTTCTTTTACAGTTATCATATAAGCGGCCTTCTTCTCTTCACAGGTATCCCAGGAAGAAGAGTAGAAAGTCTGTGCCTCTACAGATTCTCCTGCTCTTAGAAGTTCCGCAGTGCTCTCTACATGCATAAGAGCTGCGTTCAGGTCACGGGCATTCTCTGTCAGGATGTGTGACCGTGCAAATGCTCTCAGACAGACAGCACTTACCAGTGAGAAGAACAGAATGGCAATGATCAGTTCGATCAGAAACAGAGAAGAGCGGCTGTTGGAAGTTCGTTTCATTGGCGGCTCCTTTCTGATATCGTGACAGAAGCAGTCGTTCCATCCGTATCTGTGGATGTGAATCTGAAAAGTCCGGGTCTGATCTCGCTGACAGAGAAGTCTGCGACTGCCAGGATATCTTTGCCATCCGAAGGGGAAGCATCCGTGCCGTCCCGGAGAGTCAGTTCCTTTAATTTACCTTTGTAAGAATAGATATAAGTGGTGTAGCGGATATCACCGGAACCACCCTTTAGTACAAGACATTCCTGTCCCTGAAAAGTCCCGGCTGATATACCGCCGTCAGAATCGTTCTGACGTATCTTTTCCGCCACGTAGGCAAGAGATGTGTGGACGGTGTAGCCGGTATTCATTTTCTGTGTCTGCGAACTGTATATATGGGCAGACAGGACCAGCACAAGGAAGGAAGAAATGGCAAATACGAAGAGGACAGCGATCGGGAATAACAGGTCAATGACATGATTTTTCTGTCTTTGGAATCTCAACGGTGATCCGCCTCCTTCCTGATAATGGTAATGTCGGGCATGATATTGGCACCGAGCGGCTGATAGTCTACAAAATATTTATTCTCATCATAATGAAGTCCGTAATGTTTTTTCAGGTAGCCAAGACTCTGCGGATAGCTCCCTTCCAGGGTATAACAGGTGGTTACACTCCGGGTTATGGCATTCTGAAGAGTCTGCATCTCCTCCTGATCCATCTTTTTGTTCATGGCAGTCAGCCCGCAGCCAAATCCGGCAAAGATCAGCAGGAAGATAAGAACAGAGATGATAACATTACGCAGATATGAAGTTTTACGTTCTCTTATAAAACGCTGCATGTGCATCCACTCCTTCTATAATCCTGCCATAATGCTGACCAGCGGAAGCATTACGGACAATAAGATAATGCCGACGATCACGGATAAGATGATGACGAGTGTCGGTTCGATCGCAGCGATCATTCCGGCCATCCTTACATCAATATCTTCATCATATTGATCTGCGATCTTCTGCATGATCTCTTCCATGGAACCGGTACGTCCGCCGATGGACACCAGTCTGGCGTAAAGTCCGGAGAATATGTGATTGCTCAAAAGTACTTCACTGAAATCATTTCCGGATGAAAGCTCTTCCCGGCATTTTTCCAGCCTGGTACGGAATGCATGGTCATCGATCAGATCCATAGTAAGGTTCAGACATTCTTCCGGCGGAAGACCGCTGCTTAACGTAAGTGCCATACCGCTGGCGAAGCGGCGGGCAGAGATCTTCTCATATAACTGTCTGGAATTCTTAAACTTTCCAAAGAAAGACTGGAAGTTCTGAGACCGCTTTTTCGAAAAGCATATGTAGAAAATCATTCCTGTCAGTACGGCAAGAATCAGAAGAAAGACTGCAATATGACGGTTCAGGAACTGTCCGATATTCAGGATCACAAGGGAAATGCCGGACATACTGCTTCCGAGCTGGATAAATACCTGATTGAAGACCGGCATTACTTTCATGATCAGGAGCAGGATGACAAGCAGCATCATGACGATCATGATCAGCGGATAAGTAACCGCACTCTTGATGGATTCTGCCAGAGAATCCTCTTTCTCATAATAGACGGACAGGGAATCCATAACATCATCCAGGCGGCCGGTCTGCTCACCGATCCGGACCATAGAGATCATGTAGTCCGGATAAGCGCGTGTATCTTCCAGTGCCTGTGTCAGGCTTCCGGTCTGCATAAGTGTATCATTGACCGCAGAGAGTAATTCCTTCTCGCCTGCATTCTGTGAATCTTCCAGCATGATCGAGATCCCCTCGATGGAAGAGATACCGGATCTTAAGATCATGGCGGTCTGGGAACAGAAAGCGGCAATCTCTGTATTGGAAAGTGGAGTGAATGTTTTGTCTGCCATAAAAGTCTCCTTTCATATCCCATCATATATGGCCATATAGAATACTACATATTTCATGGTGGGATTAATACGTATATTTTACAATATAATGACTGCCGTCGCCGACATATTTCTTAACAGCGGCACTGTCGTTGGTTGCGGCAAGGGTTGGATCCATGATCTGCCAGGTATCCCCGTTGAACTGGATGATATCATCTACCCAGCCTTTGTCATCAATATATGTGCTGATCCAGGCATGGTAGGCATTTCCGGAGTAACCGACTTCCAGTTTGGTCGGAATATTCTGTGACCGCAGCATGCTTGTCATAAGTGCCGCATAGTCAAAGCATATCCCTTTTTTGGAAGAAAGCGTATCATCAATATCCGGGACATATCCGTAAGATACGTTCTGCGCTTTTTCTGTGTCGTAAGAAATGTTTTTAATCACATAATTGTAAATGTTCTGTACAACATCCAGATCACTGTAGGTGTCTTTTGCAAGATCGCTGCCTTTGGAGACAGCCTTCGAATCTGTATGGAAGTTCACATATTGATTCGGATACAGGAAAGGAAGGAATTCATCTTCGATGCTGACGTTGATGGATTGGGCAAGTGAGACGGTATAAGTGTCACCTGCGACATTTTCCAGAACCTGTAAGGCATAGGAGCCATTTCCGGCTGTCAGCGGGAATGTATCATATGCTCCGCGGTCGCTGATCAGGTAAGTATAACAACTCTGATCGGGACATGTGATCTGAAGCTTTACTTTTTCATTTGTTCCATTGTATTTCACCATAACATAGCCCTGCGAAGTATTCGATGTATCAATGGAAGCAAAATCATTCTGATAAACGGTAACCCCGTCAGCTGACGGGGTTAACACTTTGGGCGTTGAATCTCTGGGGGGACCGGAGTGTTCCTTCCGGGATGCGGAAGAACTGCCGGAACAACCCCCAAGAAGAAGGCAGAATATGGCGATAAGTAAATAGGATAAATGTAATCTGTATTTCATATCTGCAATCCTCCTGTGTATTTATAAATTGTCTGTTAATTATTATCGACCGGTGAGAGCAGAAGTACCAGCTCGTTTCCGGCGTTATCCGGAATCGTAACGGTTACAGGTGCGTCCGGAACCGGATATACAATCATTCCGGTTTTTGTGTCAAAGTGATCCGGTGCGTATCCGCCGATATTCGGATAGTCGATACCGGAATAGGTATCCATAACTTCCAGGTAGATATAACCGTCTTTGGAATAAGAATCCTTAAGAACCGGCTTTTCTTTGTCGAGATGACGGACCTTGTAGAACCTGGCGGCCACCTGTCCGTTGAAAGAGACTGCTTTGATCTTCAGTGTTCCGTTATCGGAAATCGCAGCCTTGAATTCCTTTGAACCCTCTTCCTGAAGCCGGACCGGAGTCCCGTTTATGGTGGCACTTACGGAATGTAAAGGAAGCAGTGTCTTGATATGAATACTATATATGGCATCCGAAGCGGATTTGACATCCGTTCGTTCTGCGATGATCGATGGCCGGAAGAACATAAGCGGAAGCAGGATCAGGACGATCAGGAAAATGTATGCCAGAGTCCGTCCGAGATTGAAGCCGTGCTTTTTATAATTTCCCCAGGATTCCAGGACTTCGACCGGGACTACGCTGGGTTCCATATCGCATGCGGCAAATACATTATCCAGCAATTGGTTCGCTGTCTGTGTATCCAGTTCAGGAATGTCAGTATGTTCTGTGTTGTTCAAAGAAGAATTATCCGGATGAAATACAAGGGTGGCGTTTTTATTCAAACCAATCGCCTCCCATCTTATTTTTCAGCAGTTTCTCAAGTAGTTTTTTGCCTTTTACAAGTCGACGTTTGATCGTGCTGTGGCTGCAGTTCATGGCATCGGCAATCTCATCGATACTCATATCGTTGAAATAACGCATAATAAGTGCCTGTGCATATTGCGGTGGTAATTCGAGAACAGAAGCCATGAGTACGGGGTGGTCGAAATGATCCATGAGCTGCTTTTCCGGATTGTGTGTCATGGAATCCGGCTGCAGATGCGGATCCTTTTCCTGCGTCATCTCCGTAACATGGTTAAGCTCTTCTTCATGACGGCTGTTCTTCTGACATACATCAAAACAGGTGCGGAATGTAATCTGGTTCAGCCAGGAGACGAAGAGCCGGGGATTCTTCAGGGTGTTGATATTTTTCAGCACCAGAATGTATACATCCTGAAGAATATCCTGTGCGAGATAAGCATCCTTTGCATAACGATAGGTAAAACGGTACTGCTTCTGATATGTGGCGGTATAAAGTTCTGCAAAAGCCTCACTATCACCGCGCTGAGTCTTGAGAACAAGTTCGGCGAGATAGTTATAATCTAATTCATCCATAGAACAGTACCTCCTTGGTTAGTGCGCGATTGTTTCATCGGAAATTCTATTATAGGCAAGAGCAATCAACTGGGTAATTTCAGCAAGGTGTTCTTCGCTGTTCTTTGCAATACCGATCCGATATTCAATGGAAATGGCAGAAGGTGACTGGTTGTGCTGCTTAACACGGTCGGCAATCCGGGCGAGGAAAGTATTCAACTGGTCATCTGTGCAATTTTCAAAGATTGCAAGAAATTTATTGCCGCCGTTACGTCCCACAAAACAAAGGGACAGCGCGGAGGCAGACAGGATATTGGAAAAATCTTTTAATAACATATTTCCGGTCGCATGATCATAAAGTTTGTTCACGGACGAAAGATTGGAAAGATCTATCATCACACATGTCAGATTGTCAGGAAGCGTTGTGTCATAATACTTTTCAATGATCGTATCACAGCTGAAACGGTTCGGGATACCGGACAATGGATCGGAATATGCAACGCCGTATAAATTGTGATAGTTTAATTTGACCGATGAAAGGATACTGAAATCAATCAGAAGAAATACATAACTTGCAAGTAATACGATCCAGATAATGATGAACAGTATCGTTGCGGGAGTTGATGCAAAGATATACTGCTTCACTTCCGGCTGCATCAAAAGATATACACTGATCAACGTTATCAAAATCAGTAAAGACAATTGTACAATTTTAAAAATATTGAATTTTTTCATAACTTCCCTGCTTCTTTTTCAAAAATGGATATTTTCATATCTGTGGTATAGATCTGTATGAACAATTTCAGTATAACATAAACTAGCCGTTTTGATAAATAAAGAATAACATAAACCCGGATTATTCATGTCTGCTGTGAATAATCCGGGTTTATGTTATCAATTATCTGATTTCTTTAACAAATGATATTTCCGCTTTTCCTCATACATTTTTTCATCCATATGCATCAGGAACACTTCGGCATCATCTTCAGATCCAAATTCTGCATATCCCATGGAAACGCTTAGAGTGAATGGTTCTATCCCGGATTCATTGAAACGGGATAGGTTATTATGAATCTCTTTCATTGTGGCCAGGACACTTTCTTCCTCAACACCTGACAGTAATACAATAAACTCATCTCCCGCATAGCGGATTGCCATACCGGCAGCTGGTATAGATCTAAAAAGTATATTTCCCAACGTACAGATAGCCTTATCTCCCATACTATGACCAAAATTATCATTAATATATTTAAAGGCGTTTACATCCATCATGATTCCATATAAAGATTTACATTTCATAAATTTCCTTTCAGAAAGTACTGCATTAAGATATCTCCGATTATATAATCCGGAAAGTTCATCCATATATAAATTCTCGGCATATGTCTGCATCTGCACAAATATCAATGCGATCGCAACTAACACCCATGACGATGTGATTCCGTAAAAAAGGAACTGGATAAGCACGCCTGCAAAACAGGGACCGACGAAATATATCACGGGAAAGAAATTCACATTAACTCCCTGTTTTTTGGAATGATACACCAGATAGATGCTGTAAGCAAAATATAATATAAGTGAGATATATCCTACCAGTGAACCGGCAGTTCGCTGATATACATTCTCCTTAGATATTTTAAACATAATCCCTGTTCCGGGCAGATTACATAAAACCATAATTACTTCTACGATCCAAGGAAACATTACAACTCTTACTTTTTTGAATATTCTCTTATAATTCCGGTAAATGCGTAATTCTACATACAGACACCAAAGCAGACCTATGCTGACGGTACCTATAAAACATATGCTGTTGGAGATATAATTGATCTGTCTACAGCCGGTAAATTGATTCCCATCTACCAGAAAAGCAATTGTCTCAGACAATGCCCCCGCTAAGTTCACTATTGCCATTCCGTCATATAGTTTGTCTTCCTCATGGAGACTTTCTCTGTTTTTCCGTCTGCAAAGCAAAAGAAACCACATCATTAGCACAGTCAAGCCGTTTGCTATCAATATTTCTTCTATAACTATTATTTCTATCACCTTCCTATCACCATGTTTTTTTATTATATCTCCGTGTTTCCTTCAAAACAATACATATCCTGGATTATTCATACCTTTTACGTGAAAGCTGGTAAAAATCACTTAGTGATTTACACGAAGACTGCTTCATTTTTTCTGAACATTAAGGCAGGGAAAAGGGGCGGCCGTTCTTTTTTGTTGAGTTAACCGGGGAAAAGGATTATAATAGAGAACGCGTGGAATAAGACGCAGGAAAGACAGGAAAAGGACAAAGGATAGAATATGGAGATAGATGCAATCAAGAAGAAAGTGTTGGAAGATGTAGATCCCGAGACGCGCAGAAAGAAAAAGAAAGAGATGCGCGTCCAGAGACTGATCGTGACATTGCAGTTCCTGGGGATAGCAGCAGTGGTGATCCTGATCTTCTATATACTGATGGGAATCTCGACTGTTGATGGGAATTCGATGTATCCGACACTTCATGACAAGAACATCGTTATATATAACAGAAGATGTAAGGAATATAAGGCCGGAGACATCGTGGCGATCGCCCGGCCATCCGGAGAGGATTATGTAAAGCGGGTCATAGCTGTGGCCGGAGACATGGTTAATATCCAGGATGGCAAAGTATATGTAAACGGAGAAGAAGTAAGATACGACGGAGAGATAGGAACGACAGAAAAGAAGTCGTCAAAGATCACATATCCACTGAGAGTCGGAGACAAAGAGGTATTTGTCCTCGGAGATAACAGAGAAGTATCCAGAGATTCGCGGGAGATCGGAACGGTGAAGGTGTCCGATATTGAAGGAAAGATTGAGTGGTATATGGGAAGACCATAACGAAACGACAGAGGAGAATAGAAATTATGCGGGGGAAAAAACAGATAGCAGCCGTAGTTCTTGCGGTGATACTTGCGGTGGCAGCAGGGATGCCGCACAGTACGGTATATGCGGAGCCGGACAGCACCGGGAATGCGCAGGCAGCAGACGCAGCGGCAGATGATACCCAGAAAGAAGAGAAAAAAGAAGAAGACATGACTCCGGAAGAGCTGGAGAAGAAGGCAGAAGAAGATGCTTATAAGATGGAGATCCAGTCGAACAGCTGGAAGAACTGGCCGCAAGGACCGGGAACATACGGAGAAGCAGCGATCGTGATGGATGCAGGAACCGGAAGTATCTTATATGCGAAGAATATTGACGGGCATGAATATCCTGCCAGCATCACAAAAGTTCTGACCAGCCTTATCGCATTAAAATATGGTAGCCTGTCAGACCAGGTAACATTTTCGAATGACTGTATATCTTTTATGCAGCCGGGAGATTCTTCCGCAGGATTAAAAGAAGGAAATGTGATCTCACTGGAACAGGCGTTGTATGCGACACTGCTTGCCTCGGCAAATGAAGCAGCCTATGCGGTTGCGGAAAATGTCGGGAAGAATGCCGGGCACGATTACAACTGGTTCATACAGCAGATGAACGAGGAGTGCAAAAGTCTCGGCGGAAAGAACTCGAACTTTGTCAATGCGAACGGGCTTCATGATGACAATCATTATACCTGTGCGCGTGACATGGCTTTGATCGGCCGGGAGATCTGGCGTTATCCGGAATTCTTAAAGATCTGTCAGGAGCAGAGTTATACGATCCCGGCATCCGATACGACGGAAGAGCACGTATTTCCGCAGCATCATAAGATGCTTATAAAAGAAAATAAAAATTATTACCAGTATGCGGTCGCAGGAAAGACGGGATATACATCCAATGCCTTATCCACACTGATCACCATGGCTGATAACGGCAATATGAAACTGGTATGTGTCGTACTCAGGACACATGGAGCGAATATATATCCGGATACAAAGAATCTGTTCGAATATGTATTTAATAATTTCCAGAAGATTCCGGTGGCAGATGAGAAGAAACCGGCAGAAGTAAAAGAATTCATAACGGCATCGGATGAAAGTGAGGACGCCGGATCCGCACAGACGGGCGGGAATGAGTACCAGCCGCTGGAAGATGGCTATGTGATCCTGCCGAAGGATGTCTCATACAAAGATACAGACTATGAGATTACAGACGTAGATGAAAAGACCGGAAAAGGAACGATCCAATATACTTATGACGGACATCCGGTAGGAAGTGCGACAGCAAAGTTCACGGAAGAATACCTGCAGAAAATAAGTACAGGGAAAGAACGTGTGGATAATAAGAAGGAGAATGTGGATAACTCCGGGACAACGAAGAACTCCGGTGGAAAATTAAGCGCAAAGAGCATCTGGACGAATTTCGTGCAGAAAGCAAAAGCAGCATGGGCGTTTGGCCAGAAGAAATATGCCGGGAAATCGGCTTCGGAACAATATATGATCGCCGGAGGATGTGTGGCACTGGTGATCCTGATCGTCAGCCTGATCGTTGTATTGATACGCCGGAGAAGATAAAAGACAGAGGATACATGAAAAATAAGGTAAAACCCCTTGACGGATTTTAGGATTGTTGCATATAATAAAGGGTGTGAAAAACGCTGACGAAGACAGTAGGATATAACAGAACGCAGCAGCGAGCCGGGGATGGTGGAAGTCCGGTGCAAGTAAGATATATCTGAATATCACTTCTGAGTTGCAGATTTTGAAAGGTTTCGGTAAGTGACTGAGTAAAAACTGACGGTATTCCTCCGTTACAGGGAAGACATATGATGGTATGTTAGGTGGTTTATAAACGTAAGTACAGCTTTCGTCCTATACAGGGCGGAAGCTTTTTTTAATTCTATGTTTTAATTTTATGGAGGTAAATATGTATAAGAAAGTTTCTACGGATCTTAATTTTGTAGACAGAGAAAAACAGACAGAGAAATTCTGGGAAGACAATGACATCTTCAGAAAAAGTATGCGTGACCGTGAAGGCAACGAGATTTATATGTTCTACGACGGTCCTCCGACAGCCAACGGAAAACCGCACATCGGACACGTTCTGACACGTGTTATCAAGGATATGATCCCGAGATACCGTACCATGAAGGGATACGAAGTTCCAAGAAAGGCCGGATGGGACACACACGGACTTCCGGTAGAGCTGGAAGTTGAGAAGCTTCTCGGACTGGACGGAAAAGACCAGATCGAAAAATACGGTATGGAACCATTCATCAAGAAATGTAAAGAAAGCGTATGGAAATACAAAGGTATGTGGGAAGACTTCTCTAATACCGTAGGTTTCTGGGCTGATATGGATGATCCATATGTAACATATGATAATAACTTTATCGAGTCTGAGTGGTGGGCACTCAAGAGAATCTGGGACAAGAAGCTCCTGTATAAAGGATTCAAGATTGTGCCATACTGTCCTCGCTGCGGAACTCCGCTTTCTGCACAGGAAGTAGCACAGGGCTATAAAGATGTAAAAGAACGTTCTGCGATCGTTCGTTTCAAAGTAGTAGGAGAGGATGCATACTTCCTCGCATGGACAACTACACCATGGACACTTCCATCCAACATCGCACTCTGCGTAAACCCGGAAGAAGACTATGCGAAAGTAAAAGCTGCCGACGGCTATACTTATTACATGGCTGTTGCACTTCTCGATACCGTACTTGGCAGACTTGCCGATGAAGAAAACGGAACAAAAGCATACGAGATTCTTGAGACATACAAAGGTAAAGATCTCGAATACAAAGAATATGAGCCATTATACCAGTGTGCTTATGACTGCGCTTCTAAGCAGAACAAGAAAGCATTCTTCGTTACATGCGATACTTATGTAACACTGACAGACGGTACCGGTGTGGTTCATATCGCTCCTGCGTTTGGTGAAGACGATGCCAAGGTCGGACGTAGATATGATATGCCGTTCGTTCAGTTGGTAGACGAAAAAGGTAACATGGGAGAGACGACTCCGTTTGCCGGATTATTCGTTAAGAAAGCTGATCCGGAAGTATTAAAAGACCTCGACGGACGCGGACTTCTCTACGATGCACCGAAGTTCGAGCACAGTTATCCACACTGCTGGAGATGTGATACACCACTTATTTACTACGCTCGTGAATCATGGTTCATCAAGATGACAGAAGTAAAAGATGACCTGATCGCCAACAACAATACAATCAACTGGATTCCGGAAAGCATCGGTAAAGGACGTTTCGGCGACTGGCTTGAGAACGTTCAGGACTGGGGTATCAGCCGTAACCGTTACTGGGGAACTCCACTGAATATCTGGGAGTGTGAATGCGGACACCAGCATTCGATCGGAAGCATCGAAGAGCTGAAAGAAATGTCCGACAACTGCCCGGATGAGATCGAACTTCACCGCCCATACATCGACGAAGTAACGATCAAGTGCCCATGCTGCGGAAAGCAGATGCACAGAGTACCGGAAGTTATCGACTGCTGGTTCGACAGTGGATCTATGCCATTTGCACAGCATCACTATCCATTTGAGAATAAAGAGTTATTTGAAAAGCAGTTCCCGGCAGACTTCATCTCCGAGGCTGTTGACCAGACACGTGGATGGTTCTACTCACTGCTTGCAATCTCTACACTGATCTTCAACAAAGCACCATACAAGAACGTTATCGTACTTGGACACGTGCAGGATGAGAATGGTCAGAAGATGAGTAAGTCCAAGGGAAATGCAGTTGATCCGTTCGACGCACTGGAGAAATACGGAGCAGATGCGATCCGCTGGTACTTCTATGTCAACAGTGCACCATGGCTTCCGAACCGTTTCCACGGAAAAGCCGTTGTAGAAGGACAGAGAAAGTTCATGGGAACATTGTGGAACACCTATGCGTTCTTCGTACTGTATGCGAATATCGATGATTTCGATGCAACAAAATACACACTGGAATACGACAAGCTGTCCGTTATGGATAAATGGCTTCTGTCTAAGCTCAATTCCGCAATCAAGGCAGTAGACTATGACCTGTCCAACTACAAGATCCCGGAGGCTGCAAAGGCACTTCAGAGCTTCGTAGACGATATGAGTAACTGGTATGTAAGACGAAGCCGTGAACGTTTCTGGGCTAAGGGAATGGAACAGGATAAGATCAATGCTTACATGACTCTGTACACAGCACTGGTTGAGATCTGTAAGACGGCAGCGCCGATGATCCCGTTCATGACAGAAGAGATCTATCAGAACCTGGTAAGAAGCGTGGACGAGAACGCTCCGGAAAGTATCCATCTGTGTGACTTCCCGGTTGTAAATGAAGCACATATCGATACAGAACTGGAAGCTAATATGGACAATGTTCTGAAGCTGGTTGTTATGGGACGTGCATGCAGAAATACTGCAAATATCAAGAACCGTCAGCCGATCGGACAGATGTATGTAAAAGCTGATTTTGAAGTACCGGAATTTTACAAAGACATCGTAAAAGATGAATTAAATGTAAAGAATGTAACATTTACACAAGATGTTCGTGACTTTACTTCATATACTTTTAAACCTCAGTTAAAGACAGTGGGACCAAAATATGGTAAAATGTTAGGAGGTATTAAAGCAGCACTCGATAACCTCGAAGGAAATGCAGCAATGGATGAGTTAAATGCTACAGATGCCCTGAAGCTTGATATCAATGGACAGGAAGTGACTCTGTTCCGCGAAGATCTGTTGATCGAATCTGCACAGATGCCGGGATATGTATCTGAGAATGACAACGGAATTACAGTTGTTATGGATACAAACCTTTCCGAAGAACTTCTGGAAGAAGGATTTGTACGTGAGATCATCAGTAAAGTACAGACCATGCGTAAGGAAGCCGGATTCGAAGTTATGGATAAGATCGCAGTATCTTATGAAGGTACAGAAAAAGCAGAGAAAGTATTTGCAGACAATGCATCTACGATCGCAGATGAAACACTTGCACTGGAAGTTACAAAAGCAGTACCTGCAGGCTACACGAAAGAGTGGAAGATCAATGGAGAAGCTGTAACGATCGGTGTGGAAAAGAGATAATCAAAGCCCAGTTTGTTAGAAGGGAAGTAGAAAATGTATAATCCAAGATTTGAAAAAGACGTATTTAAAAGAGATGTACGGAACAATGTAAAGACATTGTTCCGTAAGGAAGTAGAAGAGGCAACTCCGCAGCAGTTGTTCCAGGCAGTTTCTTATGCTGTAAAGGAAGCCATCATCGATGACTGGCTTGCAACACAGAAACAGTATGAGAAAGACGATCCGAAGACCGTATATTACATGTCCATGGAATTCCTGCTCGGAAGAGCTCTCGGAAACAACCTGATCAACATGACGGCATATAAGGAAGTAAAAGAAGCTCTGGAAGAGATGGGAATCGACCTGAACGTGATCGAGGACCAGGAGCCGGATCCGGCACTTGGTAACGGTGGACTCGGACGTCTGGCAGCATGTTTCCTGGATTCTCTTGCAACACTGGGATATGCATCTTATGGATGCGGTATCCGTTACCGTTATGGTATGTTCAAGCAGAAGATCAGAGACGGCTATCAGGTAGAAGCACCGGATAACTGGTTAAAAGACGGCAACCCGTTCGAGCTTCGCAGACCGGAATATGCGAAAGAAGTACGTTTTGGCGGAAATATCCGTGTGGAATACGATGAGACAGGAAAGACACACTTCGTTCAGGAGAACTATGAATCTGTAATGGCGATCCCTTATGATTATCCAATCGTAGGATACGGCAACCACATCGTGAATACACTTCGTATCTGGGATGCAGAAGCGATCGTAGACTTCCAGTTAGATTCTTTTGACCGTGGAGATTATCACAAAGCCGTTGAGCAGGAGAACCTTGCGAAGAATATCGTAGAAGTGCTTTATCCAAATGATAACCACATCGCAGGAAAAGAACTGAGACTGAAACAGCAGTATTTCTTCGTATCAGCAAGTATCCAGGCTGCAATTACAAAGTTTAAAAAGAAACATGGTGATATCAGCAAACTGCCGGAGAAAGTAACATTCCAGATGAATGATACACATCCGACAGTAGCAGTAGCAGAGCTGATGCGTATTCTTCTTGATGAGGAGAATCTCGGATGGAATGAAGCATGGGATATCACAACAAAATGCTGTGCATATACGAACCATACGATCATGGCAGAAGCACTTGAGAAATGGCCGATCGATCTGTTCTCAAGACTCCTTCCACGTATTTATCAGATCATCCAGGAGATCGACCGCCGCTTTGTCGAGCAGGTAAGAGCACAGCATCCTGGTAATGAAGAGAAAGTAAAGAAGATGGCGATCCTGATGGACGGTCAGGTTAAGATGGCACATCTTGCAATCGTTGCAGGCTATTCTGTCAACGGTGTTGCAAAGCTGCATACAGAGATCCTGAAGAACCAGGAACTGAAAGATTTCTATCAGATGATGCCGGAGAAATTCAACAACAAGACCAATGGTATCACACAGAGACGTTTCCTTATGCATGCGAACCCGCTGCTTGCCGACTGGGTAACAGAGAAGCTCGGCACAAAAGAGTGGATTACAGACTTGTCCAAGATGAGCGGACTGAAGGAATGGCTGGATGACGAAGAGGCTCTGAAAGAATTCATGACGATCAAGTTCAAGAACAAAGAGCGTCTTGCAGCTTACATCAAAGAGCACAACGGTGTAGAAGTAGATCCAAGATCAATCTTCGATGTACAGGTAAAACGTCTGCACGAATACAAACGTCAGCTGCTGAATATCCTGCATGTAATGTATCTGTATAACCAGATCAAAGAGCATCCGGAGATGTCCTTCTATCCTAAGACATACGTCTTCGGTGCAAAGGCTTCCGCAGGATATATCCGTGCAAAAGAGATCATCAAACTGATCAACTCAGTTGCGGATGTGATCAACAATGACCGCAGCATCAACGGCAAACTGAAAGTTGTATTTATTGAAGATTACCGCGTATCGAACGCAGAGCTGATCTTCGCAGCAGCAGATATCAGTGAGCAGATTTCTACAGCTTCCAAGGAAGCTTCCGGAACAGGTAACATGAAGTTCATGATGAACGGTGCACCGACACTCGGAACGATGGACGGAGCGAACGTAGAGATCGTAGACGAAGTTGGAATCGACAATGCATTTATCTTCGGACTGAGTGCAGACGAAGTTATCAACTATGAGCAGAACGGTGGATACAATCCATACGATATCTACAACAACGATCCGGATATCAGAAGAGTGGTAGACCAGCTGGTAGACGGAACTTATGCAAACGGTGATAAAGAGATGTATCGTGACCTTTACAACAGCCTTCTGAACAATCAGGGTGGTGCAAGAGCAGATATGTACTTTATCTTAAAAGACTTCCGTTCTTATGCAGATGCACAGGCCCGTGCAATGGAAGCTTACAAAGATACAGACAAATGGGCTAAGATGGCTCTTAAGAATACCGCTTGTTGCGGTAAGTTCTCGGCAGACAGAACGATCCAGGAATATGTAGATGATATCTGGCATCTGGATCATGTTGTGATCAATGAGGATGAACTGGAATATTAAAAAAAACCCTCTCATACCTTAAGGTATGGGAGGGCTTTTTTGTGCCAGTGGGGACGGGGAAAGTGGCTCTGCCGTCGGGGAGGTGTGCAATATATGAGACGATACAGGATAATAAGTGAAAAAGTGAAACAGGCCGGCTGCTGGCTGCTTATCATAGTCTTGCTTCCGTATATCATAACCGTATTTATAAATGGACCGAAGATCATCACTGCTTCCAAAGCAGATGAAACGATGGTGAAAATAGAGAAAAACGGAAAGATGCCTGTGGAGGAGTATTGTATCGGAGTGCTGGCCAGAGATATGCCGGCAGATTATGAGAAAGAAGCACTGAACGCACAGGCAGTGCTCATCCGGACAGAAGTATATCGCATGATTCAGGAAGCCGGAGGAGACGGCACACTGCCGGAAGAAGCAGCAGACGAATTCTGGACAGAAAAACAGATGAAATCTGCGTGGGGCATGCGGTATGCGGAAAATTACCGAAAGTTAAAAAACGCACTGGAATCGACTGCGGGACAAGTGCTGTTCTATGGAAAAGATCTGGCAATGACACCATTTTTTAATCTGAGTAACGGATATACAAGAGACGCAAAAGAGGTGCTTGGAAAGGAAGAGTATCCTTATCTGAAAATCGTGGAATGCCCCGTGGATGTAAATGCTGAAAATGAGATACAGACGGTGATACTGGAAGTGAAGAGTGAACAAAAAGGCGAAAATGAGGAAACTACAGGTATTGAAACGCTAGATGTGGAGATACAGGAGACGGATTCCGTGGGATATGTATTGAAGATCCGCGTGGGAGACAAGGTAATGAGCGGGGAAGAATTCAGAAATAAATATCATCTGGCTTCCAGTTGTTTTACGCTGCAGCCTTATAATGGAAAGTTAAGAGTAACCACAAGAGGAGCCGGTCACGGAATCGGTATGAGCCAGTACACAGCGAATGAGATGGCAAAAAAGAAACAAGGATATAGAAAAATATTAAAATATTTTTTTAAAGGAACGGATATAAAAGAAGTGACAGAAATTATAAAAAATGTATAACTACATCACGATCTGGCAAAAATATGGTCAGAGGTGGTGATGAAATGAAGAAAAACGAAAAAACGTCTATGTCCAAACGGCGTGCTACCGTGGCAGCAGTGTTATGTTTTGTGGCAGCAATTGCAATAGCAGGAACATATACATTTAATGATTACAGGAAAACGCAGAAAAATGAGCTGGCGAAGGCGGAAGAAAAAAGCAGGCAGAAAGAGACAAAGAAAGACAACAAAGAGAACAGCGATCTGACAAGAGAAACCGGAACATCAAAAGTAAAAAGTGAGAATACCGGAAGCAGTACAAAGAAAAGCGCAGCAGATGAGAGTACCGTTGATGAGAAAAACGAATCAGACGGAACCGGAATGACAGATCAGTCAGAGCAGAATGGAACGGGAACCCAGGCAACAGCAGGAAAGAGTCATAATATCAACTTTACAGAAGACAGCTACATCCTATGGCCGGTGAACGGGGCTGTGATCATGAGCTACAGCATGGATAAGACGGTATATTTCCAGACGCTGGATCAGTATAAGTATAATCCGGCCGTGATCATCGAAGGTGCAGAGGGAGACCAGGTACTCTGCGGCGCACCCGGGATCATCAAGTCGATCGATGTCAGTGCACAGACGGGAATAACGGTCAATGTAGACATCGGAAACGGATACGAGCTGTTATACGGACAGCTGAAAGAAGTACCTGTGAAGGTCGGGGACTATGTAGAAGCGAAGAGTGTGCTTGGTTATGTGAGCCAGCCGACGAAGTATTACAGCAAAGAAGGCTGTAATGTATATTTTGAGATGCGCAAAAACGGGCAGCCGGTGAATCCGGTGGAGTATACGGCGGATCAGGATTAAAAGAAACGGACAGGGATTCCCGGAAATCCCTGTCCGTTTCTTGTGCGGTCCTTCTTTTTGAGGGGTGGATAAAATTGACTTTCCGCAGGATAACAGATAAAATAAAGTGGATTATTACAGGAAAAATCAGACCGATTGTGGATAAGTGGGGACAACTACATGAATTATACCTATATCATAAAATGTGCAGACAGTACGTTATACACAGGCTGGACAAATGATCTGGATAAGAGGATAAAAGCACACAACAGTGGAAAAGGTGCAAAATACACGAAGACTAGAAGACCGGTGAAGCTTGTGTATTACGAAGAACATGAGACGAAGAATGAGGCAATGAGCCGGGAATATGCGATCAAACAGTTGACACGGAGAGAAAAGGAACTGCTGATCCAAGGAAACGGAAACTTATGTGAAAAAGAGTGTGGATAAGCAGATCGAGATCGGAGAGAAGATCCAGAATGAATTCGAACTCGCGGAATAAGTAAAAATAAATGATATTAAGTGAAAAAAGCTGCCACCGGCAGCTTTTTTCACTTAATATCATTAAAGTACAAAAGCATACATCACCACAAAGTGGCAGGCACTTCCGGCCATCACAAACAGATGAAAGATCTCATGGCTTCCGAAATATTTGTGCTTACTGTTAAAGATCGGAAGCTTCAAAGCATAGATCACGCCGCCAACGGTGTAGATGATACCACCGGCCAGCAGCCATACGAAAGCCGCCGGACTTAAAGAATTCAGCAATTGTGTAAATGCCAGTACGCAGGTCCAGCCCATGCCGATATAAAGCACGGAGGAAACCCATTTCGGGCAGTATACCCAGAATGCTTTGATCAGGATTCCGGCGATGGCAAATGACCATACGATCGCAAGAAGGATGATCCCGGTTCTGCCGCCAAGTACTAACAGGCAGATCGGGGTGTAGCTTCCGGCGATGAGAACGCTGATCATCATGTGATCGATCTTTTTAAGAATGGTATTTACTTTTTTTGATTTATCGAATGTATGGTAAGTTGTGCTTGCCGCATACAGTAAGATCAGACTTGCCGCATACACAGCAATTGCGATAATGTAAATCTTACTTGGTTCGCGTGCTGCTTTTAAAAGCAATGGGATTGCTGCGAATATTGCCATCAGCATTCCGATAAAATGTGTAATCGCACTTCCCGGATCTTTAATGTGTTCTTTTAACTGCTCTGCCATAGTCATGCACCTCCTGAATGTCGAAAATATGACATGTAGTTTTTAATACTATGTTTGCTATATGTGTATATTATACCAGAAAAAGAAAAAAATCAAGCAGAAAAGGAAAATATTTTTAAAATCAAAATAATCCTTTTCCGCTTGATTTTTTACATATCAGGTTCTAATTTATTTTCATTGCGCCAGCTTCTTGGAGAAGTTCCATAGGTATTCTTGAATGCTCTTGAAAAATGTAACTGATTCGGATATCCGACGGCATTTCCGATATCTGCAATGGATAAAGAGGTCAGTTTCAGAAGTTCTGCAGCCTTCGTCATGCGGTAACTGATCAGGAATTCCTGAGGAGATTTTCCGATGGAATCGTGAAAAATCTTTCCGAAATAACTCCGGTTCAGACCACAGAAAGAAGCAATGTCTTCAATGGTAATATTGTTCTGAAAATTTTGCTCAATATAAGATAATGCTTCTTTGATGTAAAAATCGCTGATCTTTCCACTCTGCTTCATGCGCACTGTAGCAGCAGAACGCATGAAATAATCCAAAAAGAGATACAAATGTCCGATTATATGGAACGGTGAATCGGAGGAGGAACCGGAATGTCTGGTAATATATAACATTTCGTTCATCATTTCATTGCGGAGATCTTTCGAACCGGCATGATAGACCGGATGATCCGGACTGAGTCCGGCAGTAGAGACAATCTCTTTGGCACGGAGTCCGTCAAATTCAATCCAGGTATATTCCCATGGGAGATCCTGATCTGCGATGTAAGTATTGATCTGATTAGGAAATAGCATAAAACCCTGTCCGCTTTTCACCTGATATTTTATTGTATTGCCGGAAGAATCGTCGGCCATTAAAGTTCCGGTTCCGGATATCACATAGTGAAAGATATAATGGTTTCTGGCGGCAGGTCCAAAAGAATGGGAAGGTTCACATTGTTCCCAGCCATACTGATAAAGTCCGATATCAACAAAATTTTCATTTGGGAAAACGGAAAATAAAAGATTACTCATAGGAATCCTCCTTTTTAAAACAGTATATACCAAAATGCTAGATGACTTCAATATATAACGGGAAAAATCGCATTTTGCAATAAAACATATAATATGATGATATTTATAGACGCATAAGGGTATGTTACAATTCAATTGTAAATAAAAAATAAAAAAACCTGACGATGAAAACAAGAAAATATCCCGGGAAAGGTTCAAAATCAGGAAGGAACGGAACAAAAGGAGTTTGAAAAACATGCATAGGAAGTACAGGAAACTGGTAAGTGCCGGACTGGTTCTTACGATGGCTGGGGCTATGACGCTGCAGGGATGCGGGCAGAAGGAGAAGACAGGAAAGACAGAAATAGAACTTGTGCAGTATAAGCCGGAAGCAGTAAAAACATTTGAGAAAATAGAAGAAGAATTCAACCGTACACATGATGATATTCATCTTACAATTGAATCTCCGAATGATGCAATGACTGTTTTGAAGACGAGATTTATCCGGGAGGATAATCCGGATATTATTGGAATCGGAGGAGACGTGAACTATTCAAACTTTATCGATTCTGACATGTTGATGGATATTTGCGACTATAAGGGTCTGGAAGATATTAAAGAGGCATATAAAGAAATTGATAAAAATCTGGAATTTGTTCCGGAAAAAGGAACTTATGCGGTACCATACGTTGCAAATGCAGCAGGAATTCTTTACAACAAGGAAATGTTCGAAGAACATGGATGGAAAATACCAACTACATGGGATGAACTCATGAGCCTGTGTCAGGAGATACAGAATGCAGGAATCCAGCCATTTTATTTTGGATTTAAAGATACATGGACTTGTCTTGCACCGTGGAATGCGGTTGCGGTAGATCTTGCACCCGCAGATGTGTGTGCACAGGTGAACCGCGGAAAGACAACATTTTCGAAGAAATATAAAGAAGTGGCAGAACGTATGCTGGAGCTGCTTCCATATGGACCGGATGACCCGTTTGCATATGATTACAACGGGGCGTGTACGGCATTTGCAAAAGGTGAGTCCGCAATGTATACGATCGGAAGTTATGCAATTCCACAGATCCAGACAGTGAATCCGGATATGGAGATTGATTCATTTGTAATGCCGGCAAATAATAACAAGGAAGAAAATAAGTTGAACTCAGGAATAGATCTTCAGTTCTGCGTAATGCAAGACTGCAAAAATAAAGAGGCAGCATATGAAGTGTTAGATTTTCTCCTGGAAGATGAGAATGTACAGGCATATCTGGATGCGCAGAAGGCGGTTCCTTGTAAAGAAGGAGATTTTGAACTGCCATCAACCCTTGAAGGAATGAAAGAATATATAAAAGAAGGAAAAATGTCTGACTATCAGGATCATTATTATCCATCGGAAATGGCGGTAGACGCACAGATCCAGACATTCCTGATGAAAAAAGACAGCAAGGCATTTCTTAAGAAATTTGATACAGACTGGGTAAGATATAATCGTGATATTATCCGTAAAGTGGAAGATTACGAGAAATCGCATAATGACTAAGACAGATAAGTTACTGGTAATACGGAAGTTCAAGGAGTTAGTACGATGAAAAAGAATAAATTAAATGATAGAAAGCGGACATTTCTTCTGATCACGATTCCGATTGTTGCATTATTTTTCTGCTTCAATACGCTGCCGCTGATCAAAGGTGTCATCTATAGTTTTACCAATTTTAAAGGATACGGAAGTTACGACTGGGTAGGTCTTCGTAATTATAAAGATCTGTTTACCGATTCCAGAGTCGGAGGCTCATATATCTTTACATTTAAGTTGGCAATTGCGGCGACAATTTTGACAAATGTATTGAGTCTTCTGATGGCACTCGGACTAAATAGTAAGATCAAGTTCAAAAGCGCACTCAGGGGTGCATATTTTATCCCGAATGTACTGGGAGCACTGGTGGTAGGATACATTTTCAACTATTTCTTTACGTATATCCTCCCTGTATTTGGAAAAATGATCGGAAGTAAGACATTTAGTTCCAGTATGCTTTCTAATACAAATCTTGCGTGGATCGCGATTGTGATCGTGTGTGCATGGCAGTCGATAGCAATGAACACAATCATATATATTTCAGGACTTCAGACGGTTCCGGAGGATGTATATGAAGCAGGTGCCATTGATGGTGCTACAGGATGGAAGAAATTCAGGAACCTGACATTTCCACTGATCATTCCATTTTTCTCTATCAATATGGTTCTGAGTGTGAAAAACTTCCTGATGGTATTTGATCAGATCATGGCATTGACAAAAGGAGGTCCTGCCCAGAGTACAGAATCCATCTCATATCTGATCTATAATAACGGAATGAGTGGTGGACAGTTTGGATTCCAAAGCGCAAATGCAGTTATTTTCTTTATTGTGATTGTAGTGATTTCGGTAATGCAGTTGACTATCACCGGTAAGAAGGAGGAACAGTTGTAATGAAAAAAGTTGGGAAAGAAAGAATAAACTGGCCTGTAACGATTCTTTTGATCGCAGGGCTGATCACTGTAGTATTTCCATTGTATATGACTGTTGTCATTGCGCTGAAGAAACCTTCGGAAATGACGAATGATGTCGCAGGAATCTTATCGCTTCCAAAGCATTTCAGTCTGAGTAATTTTACAGAGGCGATGAAAGTGACAGATTTCTGGAACTCATTGGGAAACAGTCTGCTGATCACAGTTGTGACGGTAGTGCTTGCAATGCTGATCCATTCACTGCTTGGATATGCAATTGCAAGAAATAAGGCACATAGTAAATTTTATAAGTTTATTTATTTTTATGTTGTCAGTGGTATGTTCGTACCTTTTGCAATCCTGATGATGCCGGTCGTAAAACAGACGGCGCAGATGGGACTTGCGAACAGAGCCGGAGTGATCATCTTATATCTGGTATTTTATATGCCGATGAATGTGCTGCTGTATTCCGGATATCTGACAAACATTCCCGGAGCGCTGGAAGAGGCAGCATGCGTGGATGGAGCAAGTACATGGACAACTTATTGGAAGATCATCTTTCCGATCATGAAACCAATGCATGCAACGGTTGCGGTTCTGACAGCACTTGGAACGTGGAACGATGTTATGACACCATTGGTTATTATGTCAGGCACAGGAAAGAACACACTGCCGCTGGCACAGCTTAATTTCCAGACACAGTTTGGAACGAACTATAACCTGGCATTTGCCTCTTACCTGTTGGCACTTCTGCCGATCCTGATCTTCTATCTGATCTGTCAGAAGCATATCTTGAACGGTGTGGTAAATGGAGCTGTAAAATAAGAAAATACAAATCGGAAAAAAGACACAAAAAGGAGACTGGAAAATGGGAATTGTTTACAGTAAATCAGACAGGACATTTACAATACAGACAAAGAATACAACGTATCAGATGCAGGTGGACCCTTATGGGTTCCTCCTGCACCTGTATTATGGAAAGAAAACAGATGGAAGCTGCATGGATTATCTGCTGACGTATTATGACAGGGGATTCTCTGGAAATCCGTTTGATGCAGGGGATGACAGAACATATTCTATGGATGCACTTCCGCAGGAGTATCCTTCCTATGGAACCGGAGATTACAGAAGCACGGCACTGATCGTTGAAAATGCAGATGGAAGTACAGCGTGTGATCTGCGTTACCGTTCGCATCACATTTTTAATGGAAAATATAAGATTCCGGGTCTTCCGGCAGTTTATGCGGATGAGACGGAGAGCCAGACACTGGAGATCGTAATGGAAGATGCGGTTACAGGCGTAGAAGTTACATTGCAGTATGGTGTGCTTCCTGATTATGATGTGATCACAAGAAGCGAGAAGATCGTTTATCGTGGCGAAGGAAAGATATGTATCAGGAAAGCGCAGTCTGCATGTCTGGATTTTGTTCAGGGGAAATATGATCTTCTGACATTTTACGGAAGACATGCAATGGAGAGAACGATGCAGAGAGAGCCGGTCACACATGGAAGTCATGTGATCGGAAGTGTGAGAGGAACTTCGAGCCATCAGTATAATCCGATGATGATTCTTGCGGATGAGAATACGACGGATCAATATGGAAATTGTTATGCAATGTCTTTTGTATATAGTGGAAATTTTAAAGGTGAGACACTGAAAGATCAGTTTGGACAGACACGTGCGCTTATGGGGCTGCAGGATGAGATGTTCTCGTATCCGCTGACAGAAGGAGAAACATTCTATACACCGGAGGTACTTCTTACTTTTTCCGGAAGTGGAATGAACCTTCTTTCACAGAATCTGCACAGATGTATCAGACAGCATATCTGCAGAGGAAAGTACAAAGAAAGTGTCCGTCCGGTTCTGGTGAACAGTTGGGAAGCATCTTACTTTGATTTTGATGGTGATACCTTATACGAACTGGCAAAAGAGGCAAAGCATGCAGGCATTGACATGCTGGTGCTGGATGACGGCTGGTTTGGAAAACGTGATGATGATAACAGCGGTCTCGGGGACTGGTTTGTCAATGAGAAAAAGCTTGGGGGGACACTGGGAGATCTGATAAAGAGGATCAATGATCTGGGTGTAAAATTCGGAATCTGGGTGGAGCCGGAGATGATCTCGGAAGACAGTGATCTGTACAGAGAACATCCGGACTGGGCACTTACTATTCCGGGAAGGAATCCGGTTCATGCAAGAAATCAACTGGTGTTGGATTTCTCGAGAAAAGAAGTTGTAGATCATATATTTGATCAGATCTGTAAAGTCCTGGATCAGGGAAATATTGAGTATGTGAAATGGGATATGAACCGGAGCCTTATGGATGTGTTCTCGAGAGGAACCGAAGATCAGGGAAGAGTCATGTATGATTACGTTCTTGGATTATATGATTTTCTGGAAAGGATCGTGACAAGATATCCGGATCTGCTGATCGAAGGATGCAGCGGCGGCGGTGGAAGATTTGATGCCGGAATGATGTATTATACACCGCAGATCTGGTGCAGTGATAATACAGATGCATTGGACAGATTGCAGATCCAATATGGTACTTCATTCGGTTATCCGGTATCCGCTGTAGGGTCACACGTATCAGCAGTGCCGAATCATCAGACAGGAAGGATCACATCTCTGCATACCAGAGGTGTAGTGGCAATGGCCGGAACATTCGGATATGAATTGAATCTTGGAAAACTTTCCGAAGAAGAGAAGCAGGAGATCCGGTTACAGGTGGAAGAATACCGGAAGTTCGCACCACTGATCCAGACGGGACTGTACTACCGGCTGTCTGATCCTGCGAGGGAGGAATATGCAGCATGGGCATTTGTATCCGAAGATCAGAAAGAAGTTCTTCTGAACGTCGTACTGCAGGAAATTCATGGAAATATGACTGTGAATTATGTAAAGCTTCAAGGATTGAAATGTAGTGCGATCTATCGTGACACGGAAACAGGAAAAATATATAATGGTGCAGCACTTATGGAAGCAGGAATTCCGATGCCTGTGGAAATGGGAGAATTCAAGGCATACCAGATGCATCTGGCAGCAGAAGAGTAGAGTATAAAAATGGGAAAAAGCGTAGAAAAAAATAACAGTATTTTTCAATATAGGTTAGAGAAACATCATGATGAGCTCAGGTGGCTTTACATGGAACTTTATCAGAGCGATGATATGTTCGCGGAATTGTGTTCCAAGATGTATGAGTATTACAGACAACGGAGCAGCAAACTGAAAGAAAGAGATGCAAAAAGAGAGCAGGAAGCCGGCTGGTATCACAGGAAAGATATGCTTGGCATGATGCTTTATATAGATAATTTTGCGGGAAATATGCAAGGTGTAAAAGAAAAGATTCCGTATCTGAAAGAATGCAACATTAATTGTCTTCATCTTATGCCTTTCCTGGATACGCCGGAAGGCAGATCTGACGGCGGTTATGCGGTGGCAGATTTCCGTAAGGTACGCCCGGATCTCGGTACGATGAAGGATCTTGCAGAACTGGCAGAAAAGTGTCATGAGGAAGATATCAATGTGTGTATGGATTTTGTTATGAATCATACGTCAGAAGACCATGAATGGGCGAAGCGGGCAAGGAATGGCGAAGGAGAGTATATGAGCCGGTATTTCTTCTATGATAATAATGATGTGCCGGAGAAATACGAGGAGACAGTGCCGCAGGTATTTCCGACAACAGCCCCTGGAAACTTTACATATCTTCCGGAGAACGGCCATTATGTAATGACGACATTTTATCCGTATCAGTGGGATCTGAATTACCGCAATCCGAGAGTGTTTAATGAGATGATGTATAACTTCCTGTATCTGACAAATCAGGGAATAGATATTGTGAGAATTGATGCGGTGCCATATATCTGGAAAGAACTAGGAACTACCTGCAGAAATCTCAAACAGGTACACACAATCGTCCGTATGATGCGTATGATTGCAGAAATTGTATGTCCGAGCGTATTACTTCTTGGTGAAGTTGTAATGGAACCGGAAAAAGTAGTGCCGTATTTTGGGACGATAGAAAAACCGGAATGTCACATGCTTTATAATGTGACTACCATGGCAACGACCTGGAACAGCATAGCGGCACGAGATATCCGATTGTTGAAAAAACAGATGGATATTCTGAACCACCTGCCGAAACAGTATGTATTTTTAAACTATCTGCGCTGTCATGATGATATCGGATGGGGACTGGATTATGAGACCCTGAAACAGTGGGGGATGGAAGAAATCCCACATAAGCGTTACCTGAATGATTATTTTACAGGGAAAATAGCGGGAAGTATAAGCCGCGGAGAATTGTATAATGATGATCCGGTAACGCAGGATGCACGTTTCTGTGGGACAACGGCATCGATGTGTGGAATTGAAAAAGCCGGATTTGAACAAAACAAAGAAGCAATGGAAACTGCGGTCAGGGAAGATCTTATGCTGCATGCATATATGTTGACACAGTCGGGTATCCCGATGTTATACAGTGGCGATGAACTGGGGCAGGTGAACGACTATAGTTATAAAGAAGATCCTGCTAAGTGTGCAGATTCAAGATACATCCATCGTGGTAAGCTGCAGTGGGAGCTTGCAGAGAATAAGAATGATCCCACAACTGTTCAGGGAAGTATCTTCCAGACTCTTGACCGGCTGGAAAAGATCCGCAGACAGGAAATAACATTTGATAAAGATGCAGATGTGTATACATACGATGTGCATGATGACAGTGTCCTTTGCATATTACGTGAATATAAGGGAAGAAGATTTTTTGGAATATTCAACTTCAGTGATCAGGAGAAGACAGCGTGGATGCAGGAAGATGGAGTATATCGTAATCTGCTGACGAGTGAAAAGATGGAATTAAAAGATATAAGATTAAGAGGGTACGACTTCCTTTGGTGTGAAAAATAAACTGGCCTGTATGGAAATGTTACAACTGGCTGTTTGGACGAATCCACTATCGTGCTAATATATTCAGCAGAATTTATTTTTCATTACATATTACAACAGGAAGGAAGAGTACAATGAGTACAAATACAGCAGCAGGAAAGACCATTCATAATGATAAGGTGAAGAATCTGGTGATCACGGCATTCTTTACAGCAATTACATTTTTGGGAATCCAGTCTTTCAGGATTCCGCTTCCGGCAGCAGTCGGAACACCATTTCTTCATTTCGGACATATATTTGTCGTAATGGGATTGTTACTTCAGGGAGGAAAAAGAGGAGCCGTATCCGGAACGCTGGGACTTACCATCTTTGATATGTTAAATGGATATATGCAAGATGCGCCAAAGACGTTTGTTGAGACGGCGCTGAAGTGTCTGATCGTCGGAGCACTCTTTGTGATGCTGAAGAAAAAGACAGCCGGTGATAAAAAGAAAGAATACGGAGCAGCGATGATCTGTGCTGTGGTTTACGGATGCATCAACGTGATCATGGAATTTATTATGGGAACCATATCTATGATGATCATTGGAAGTGGATTCGCAGCGGCTGCGGTGGGAGCATTTACATCTCTTCCGGCTACGGTGATCAATGCAGTCTTTATGGTGATCGCAATTGCGGTTCTGTACCAGCCGGTGAAAAAGATCTATGTGCGCATGGCATAGAACAGGATAGTGGAAAAAATAATGAATGAACAAAAAGAGCGGATACTCCTTAAGTGGTGTATCCGCTCTTCTTCTGATATCAGAATCCGTTATTCTTATCCGAAATATCTCTTGAGAAGTCCTTCGAAAGCTCTTCCGTGACGGGCCTCATCTTTAGCCATCTCATGAACAGTGTCATGGATCGCATCCAGATCAGCAGCTTTTGCACGTTTTGCAAGATCGAACTTACCGGCTGTAGCTCCGTTCTCGGCATCTACACGCATCTCAAGGTTCTTCTTTGTGCTGTCTGTAACAACTTCGCCAAGAAGCTCTGCGAATTTAGCAGCGTGCTCAGCTTCTTCCCAGGCAGCTTTTTCGTAGTATAATCCTACTTCAGGATAACCTTCTCTGTGGGCAACTCTTGCCATTGCAAGATACATACCAACTTCTGAACATTCTCCTTCGAAGTTCGCTCTTAAATCAGCTAAGATATCTTCGCTGACACCTTTTGCAACACCTACAACGTGCTCTGCAGCCCATTCTCTTTCACCTGTCTGTTCTTTGAACTTATCAGCCGGTGCGTGGCAGATTGGACATTCAGCCGGTGCAGCCTCTCCTTCGTAAACATATCCGCATACTGTACATACAAATTTTTTCATAATGTTGTTCTCCTTTTCTTTGAAATGTTTTTTGATTTATTGAAATTAATATTAGTAATTGTTACTGATATTAATTTAGCACGATATCATTGTTTTGTCAATTAGTTTTTGATGAATTTTATTATTTATTCTCGTTTTTTTTCTTTATGCATTCGGCACAAAGACCATGGAAAAGTGTAGTGTGAGATTCGATGATTCCATCAAAACATGCGTTAGCATCTTCGTTGATCTTTTGAATATAAGAATCATCCATTTCCAGATCGAATACTTTTCCGCAATTCGTGCATACTACATGGTAATGAGGTTCGCAGCGCCCATCAAAACGATCGCCACCGGCAGGTGTCGGAATCCGGAGTGCTTCACCGATGTCGGCAAGCAGATTCAGGTTGCGGTAGACGGTTCCGAGGCTGATATTCGGAAATTCTTCTTTTATATGAAGATATACGGTATCAGCCGTAGGATGTGCGGTTGTGTGTAATAAATACTCTTTGATAGAGGCTCGCTGTTTACTGTATTTTAAAGCAGCCATAACATCCTCCTTTCGATAACGATAATAATTACTACGATTGATATCTTTAGTATAGTGCTGTTGATATCATTTGTCAATAAGGATAAATAAATGTAACAAAATGTAACAAAATAAAAGAAAAAGACGAATGGGAAACAGTGGGGTGACATATGATATGCTTGAAAATAAAAGAAATACTTGACAAAGCGTATGTGGATGATATAATAACAAACGTAACATATGTAACAATTCTGTAACAATTACAAAAGACGAGAAAACATAAAGGAGGGAGTTTATGGATTCGATTCTTAAAAAAGGAGTGCTCCTGGTTAGTCTAACCGGGATCATGACAGCATTTCCAATGGCGGTGCATGCTGCAGACATAGATGATACGCAGAATATACCGGCGGCGGGAAACACGCAGATACTGGAAGATTGTTACACATCAGATAAGACAATACCGGTAAATGATCATCTTGTACCGGAACAAAAGGGTGAGTATTCAGATATGGCATTCGCAAATGTACAATCGTTTCTTTATATAAGAAGTGAACCAACAACAGACAGCGAATGGGTTGGAAAACTATATCCGGATTATGCGGCAAAGATCACCGGTCCTGTGGGAGAATGGACGAAGGTTGAGTCGGGAAATGTGACCGGGTATGTGTATTCCAGATATATAACGGTAGGAAATGAGGCACAGAAGAAGGCAGAAGAGTTAGTGCAGAACAATGACACGGGAAATGCAGAAGATGCATTTACGTATGCCGAATCGAGAGAAGAAGAGGCGGCAAGACTTCAAAAGGAGCAGGAGGAGCAGAAGGCGCAGGCTGCGGGAAACGGGCAGGCAATTGTAGATTATGCGTGTCAGTTTATTGGAAATCCGTATGTATGGGGAGGTACGAGCCTCACAAACGGAGCGGATTGTTCCGGATTCGTACAGTCGGTATTTGCACATTTTGGAATCGCACTTCCGCGTACGACATGGGATATGGAGAATGTGGGAACGGCGGTAAGTTACGATCAGGCAGTTGCGGGAGACATTATCTTATATAATGGCCATGTAGGAATCTATATGGGAAATGGGCAGATCGTAAATGCGATCAACAGTGCAAAAGGAATCGGGATCCTGCCGGCAACCTATACGAATATTGTGACCGTAAGACGACTGATATAAGAAAAGAGACCGGAGGAATTCTGAAAAATTCCCCGGTTCTTTTTTTATCCACACTATCCACATGAATTGAAAGTTATCCACAATATACAAAATCCACAAAAATCGATATATTTCTGCAAAAAATAAAAAATACAAAAAAATTCATGAAAAAAGTTATCCACATCAAAAAATGCAAAAAATGTAGAAAAATGGGGATTTTCACAAAGTTATCCACGTTATCCACACCCAAATCGGGAAAAACGGGGGATTATTCGGGGATAGAAAAAGAACGCACGTTTTGTAGAGTTGTTATAAAAATGAAGAAATGTCGAAAAAAAGAGTTATCCATATTGACATTTGAGTAGTCAAATATTAAGAATAAATTTGCGGAAAATGTTTACACAATGGTAAAAAGCTACTATAATGGAAACACTGAAATAAAAAGGAGGCGATAAGATGGCACAGATTACAAAAGACATGACATTTGGTGAACTGCTTTCCAAATATTATTCTACATGTCCAAAGCTTGTTGACGATCTGATGGAAGCAGGAATGGGATGCATCGGATGCCCACATTCTCAGATGGAATCTATCGAAGAAGGCGCTATGGGACACGGAATTGATCCAGACCTCTTAGTTGCAAAACTGAATGCAACACTGGAAGCAAGCCAGGCATAATATAAAAATAACTATAAAAAAACTCTACAGGATTCCTGTAGAGTTTTTTTGCAGTTATTTGTAAAGAACTGCCGATAGCAGAGCTTTATGACAATTCCGGATCATAATTCCGGCTAAATATTGGCGAGCTGCTGAACCGCATCTCCGGAAAGAAATGTCTTGCAGTGTTCTTCCAGGAACGCGAAAGTTGCGCCGGACGCTCTTTCTAAAGCGCCGTATTCAGACAACATATTGCAGATCCGATTGAAATCTGCGGCGGAGTGATCGGACCGGGCAAGTGCCAGCAGATACATCTCCTCCTGTTCGTCCTTGTATAAAGTATTGGAACCGTGGTACATCGGAGCCAGAAGTCTGGCGGCTTTCAGTACATTCTCCATCACAGGGAAAGAAAAGAGCCGGATATTGTTACCGGAATCTTTTTTTTCTGTATCATCACCGGAAGCGGATGTGGTATCCGGGGCAGACTTTGCTGCCTGTGCTTCAAATGATTCCTGAACCTTTCCGAGCAGATCGAGTAAACCTTCTGCTCCTTCCAGCTTGCCCGGAGTATTCTTTTTCCTGGCATCAGCAATGGAAGAAGGTGCAAATTTTGAAAATCTGGTATCGAGTTCCTCAGGATCCTCGACTTTTGTAATTATCAGCACGATCGAATCGGCGGAAGGGATTGCCTCTATCATGAGAGGAATGTCTTCTGCTTCGAATCCGAATTCGAAGGCTGCCTGTTGCATCATATCGCGGAAAAGTGATTTTGCTTTTTCGGTTCCGTATGCCAGTTCACTGAGCTGTAACTGACGGTCAGCCAGATCGGCGCGTGTCAAAGTACAACGGATCTGGTTGTCACTGATTTTTTCAATCTTCATAATCATCACTTCCTTCTAAAATAGTATATCATAGAAAATGTTTGATGTTCAATAAATTTAGTATAAACAAAAAGGAATAATAAAATAAAAAAAGACTTGATTCTTCAAATTTTATCAGATATAATGACGCTACTGGAAGATAGTTTTCCCTGATAACTATGTTGTTAGAACCAATAAGGGAGAATTTTTTGAATTTTAATTTTGGGGACGGAACAGAACGCCGTACCAGGCATTTATATTTCAATTCCACGTTCCGGGTGGGATGGATCTATCAAAAGCAAATCAGATTACACAGCCGTTTCAGGCAGATATTTCACAGTATAATTTTGACATAATATGAAAAATATTTAATTGCCGGGGACTATTTCCAGTTGAAACATAATTTGTTGCTGCGTAAAAACAGCATTGTATCACGGGCATCTCCTTCGCTGCAGATATGCGCAACATTCATAGTTATCATCCGGTAAAAAGGAGGAAGGAACATGGGGGACAATGACGAATGGAAGAATATGTTCCAGGAACTGACAGGCTATGAAAAGAAAAATATAAGCCTCAGGATCAATGGAATACCAGCCAGCCCCATGCAGATTGTACAGGCACATACGATGTGTGAAAATCAGGCATATATGAGAGATTATGTGCTCAATGACAAAGGTGATGTAAAAGAGTTGTGGTTTCAGAATATAGCAATTTAATCAGGAAAAATATGTAAATACCCCGCAGATTAAGACGAAAGTTTTAAGGAAAATGTCGAAATATAATGACGTGTATCTTACGTTTTGTTATAATGTGACCTGTAGGAGGTGCAGCATGGAAGACAGAGGAAGAAGTAGCCGCACATATGAAAACCGAAGAACATATGGAAAATCACAGAGAAGAAGACCGTCAGACAATCATCCGCCAAAAAGACAGAGAACTCCGGCGGAGCGTGCGCGTATGCGGCGGAGAAGAAAAAGACAACGCATGATACGGTTTGTCCTGTTGATCATATTAATCATTGCAGCAATTGCAGGAATCATTTTGTGGAAACGTTACAGCCCATCAAAAGAACAATATGATATGAAGAAATATTATGGGATAGAAAAGGATGGACAGGTTGGTATCACGGTGGATAATAAAGTCGTGGAGGCAGAAGGAAAACTGGCAGGTGGAAAAGTATATGTTGCGTATAATATTGTAAGAGATTATATCAACAGCCGGTTCTACTGGGATCCGAATGAAAATGTTCTGTTGTATATGCTCCCGGAAGATATGATATCGGTAGATGTCGGCAGTAAGGATTACTCTATATCCAGAAAAAAGAAAAGCGAAGATTACGTTATTTTAAAAACAGAAGGAAACACAGCATATATTGCATTGGATTTTGTCCAGCAGTACACGAATATTGATTATGAAGTGTCAAATAATCCGGATCATGTTATGATCAGGACAAAATGGGGAAAAACGGATGTTGCAACTGTGAAAAAGAATACACAGGTGCGTTATCAGGGCGGAGTAAAGAGCCCGGTGCTGGCAGAACTTAAGAAAAAAGATGAAGTAACAGTCGTTGAGAGTGAACAGAACTGGAAAAAAGTACGCACAGCAGATGGTGTGATCGGATATGTAAAGAACAAAGCTCTGAAGAACGAAGAAAAGAAGAATATTACCAGAAAGTTTGAAGAGCAGGATTATTCCAATATCAGCAAAGATTACACGATCAATATGGCATGGCATAATGTGACGAACCAGGATGCGAACAATGCGGTGGCGCAGAGGATCGCCCAGACGAAAGGGCTTACGACACTGGCTCCGACATGGATCCATGTGGCAGATACGAACGGTAACATCAGCTCTATCGCATCGGCAGATTATGTGAGTTACGCACATAAGCAGAATGTGGAAGTGTGGATGACCGTCAGGGATTTTGACGGAGGCATCAGTTCGGAGAAGGAATCTTACGAACTGCTCAGCTATACATCCAGACGTGAGACATTGATCACGCAGCTGATTGCAGAGGCACTCCGTGTCGGCGTTGATGGTATCAATGTAGACTTCGAAAAGATTTCCGATAAGTGCGGAGAACATTATATTGAATTTATCCGTGAATTATCGGTAAAATGCAGACAGAACGGACTGGTGTTGTCGGTGGACAACTATGTTCCAAAGAGCTTTAACACACAGTATGACCGTAAAGAGCAGGGAATTGTAGCAGATTATGTAGTGATCATGGGATATGATGAGTATTATGCAGGTTCGCCTGAAGCAGGTCCGGTATCTTCTTACAATTATGTAAAAGAAGGAATCACAGAGACGTTAAAAGAGGTTCCGGCGGAGAAGGTTATCAGCGGTATTCCGTTCTTTACACGTCTGTGGAAAGAGACTCCGAAGACGGAAGAAGAACTGAAGAGTGATAAAGGAACGGATGCGGAACAGTATTCTGCAACCGTAGAGAGTGATGCATATGGTATGGATAATGCACAGGCCATCGTCAAACAGGCCGGAGTCGATACGACCTGGGATAAGAAGGCCGGACAGAACTATGCCACATGGGAAGCAGACGGATCCAAATATGAGATCTGGCTGGAAGACAGCAAATCAATCGAAGCAAAGCTCAAACTCATGAAGAAATATAAGCTTGCAGGTACAGCTGAGTGGTCTCTTGGACAGGAAAGTTCGGATATCTGGAATCTGATCCAGAAATATGTCAATTAATCAAACAGAATAACAGATAAAATATCTCTTGCAGTCATATAGTAGAATATATGAATTGCAGGAGGTATTTTTATTTGTGGAAAAAAATAGAATTTGCAATAGTATTGCTGCTGCTGGCGGTACTTATCATGATGAGTAATCATCTGGAGGAAATGGTATCAAGCGGAAGGGTTACAGGAAGGAATCCATGTATTGTCCTGGACAGCGGACACGGCGGAGAGGATCCAGGAAAGATTGGTGTGAATCAGGCAAAAGAAAAGGATGTAAATCTGAAAATTGCAAAAAAGACAAAAGAGAGACTGGAGAAAAAGGGATGGAAGGTCGTCATGACAAGAGAAAAGGATGTAATGCTTGGAGATCCGGCTGCAGGAAATAAAAAAATCCATGATATGAAAGCGAGAGTGGAACGGATCAATAAGACGATGCCGCAGGCTGCGGTCAGTATCCATCAGAACAGCTATCAGGATGCGCAGATCCACGGGGCGCAGGTCTTCTATTATTCGCATTCGGAAGAGGGAAAGCGAATGGCCGAAGTGATGCAGAAAGCGCTGCTGAAGGCAGATGAAGAGAATACTAGACAGGCAAAAGCGAATGATACCTATTATCTTCTGAAACGGACGGAAGTACCGACGATTATTGTGGAGTGCGGATTCTTAAGTAATCCGGAAGAAGCCGCAAAGCTGGTCAGTCCAAAGTATCAGGAGAAGCTTGCGGAAGCGATCGCAGAAGGAATCCTTGCTTGTATGGAAAACTAGAGTGTAGTATAATAACAATCATGAAAACAATATTAGAAAAAATTGATAAAAATCAAAATAATACAGATATTATAAGAGAAGCAGGACGGATCTTAAAAGAAGGAGGTCTGGTTGCATTTCCCACAGAGACCGTATATGGTCTGGGAGCAGATGCATTGAATGAAGATGCGGCCAAGAAGATATATGCCGCAAAAGGAAGACCGTCTGACAACCCTTTGATCATTCATATCACGAATATGAAAGCACTGGAAAAAATTGTTTCCGAAGTCCCGGAAAAGGCTGTAAAGGTTGCTGAAAAATACTGGCCGGGGCCGCTTACAATGATATTTAACAAAAGTGATATTGTGCCGTACGGAACCACCGGAGGGCTGGATACGGTAGCTGTCCGGATGCCGGTAGATGAGATCGCAAGAGAAGTAATCGATGCGGGCGGCGGATACATTGCGGCACCGAGCGCGAATACTTCCGGACGGCCGAGTCCGACAACCGCACAGCATGTAGCAGAGGATCTTACCGGAAGGGTAGACATGATCGTAGACGGCGGGGCAGTAGAGATCGGGGTAGAATCTACAATACTGGATATGACGGTAGAACCACCGATGATCTTAAGACCGGGAGCCATTACAAAAGAGATGTTCGAGGAAGTGATCGGAGAAGTCACGATCGACAGGACGCTGATCAGACCGGACAGCAAGCAGGTTCCGAAAGCACCGGGAATGAAGTATCGTCATTATGCACCGAAAGCGGATCTGACCATTATAGAAGGTCCACTGGAGAAGGTAACGGCAGAGATCAATAAGCGTGCAAAAGAAAAGTCCCGTGCGGGCTATAAAGTCGGCATTATCGGAACGGAAGAGACTGTGGCAGAATATAAGGCCGGTGACGTAAAATGCATCGGAACCAGAGCGGATGAATCAACCATCGCCGCAAATCTGTTCGGGATCTTAAGAGAGTTTGATGACGATCAGGTAGATTATATCTATAGTGAGTCGTTTGATACTGCAGGAATCGGAAGCGCAATTATGAACCGTCTTCTGAAAGCTGCAGGACATCATATAGAAAAATTGGTATAGAATCATTTCACAACAAGGAGGAGAAACATGTCAAAAGTACAGGTTATGGATCACCCGTTGATTCAGCACAAGATCAGCTACATCAGAAGCGAAGAGGTAGGGTCAAAAGAATTCAGAGAGATCGTTGGGGAGATCGCATCATTAATGTGTTATGAAGCAACAAGAGATCTGAAACTGGAGGATGTCAGGATAAAGACACCAATCTGCGAGATGGTGGGAAAACAATTAAGCGGTAAAAAGTTAGCAGTAGTGCCGATCTTAAGAGCCGGACTTGGAATGGTTGATGGAATGCTGAATATGATCCCGTCTGCTAAGGTCGGACATATCGGTCTTTACAGAGATCCGGAGACATATGAACCGGTAGAATACTACTGCAAACTTCCGTCAGACTGTGACGAAAGAGAAGTATTTGTCGTAGATCCGATGCTTGCAACAGGCGGGTCCTGTGTGGCAGCACTTCAGATGCTGAAAGATAAAGGTGTAAAACATATGCGTTTTATGTGTATCATTGCAGCTCCGGAAGGTGTAAAACGTCTGCAGGAAGCACATCCGGATGTAGATATCTATATCGGTGCACTCGATGATCATCTGAATGAGCATAAATATATTGTTCCGGGACTGGGAGATGCAGGAGACCGTATTTTTGGGACAAAATAGTGGCGAGGTGACGTATATGGGAGATAAAAGAACAGATTATATCAGCTGGGATGAGTATTTTATGGGCGTTGCAAAGCTTTCCGGAATGCGTTCCAAAGATCCGAATACACAGGTAGGATGCTGTATCGTCAGTCAGGATAACAAGATTCTGTCAATGGGATATAACGGACTTCCGACAGGGTGCTCGGATGATGTATTTCCATGGGCGCGGGAAGGAGACGATCCTTTAGAGACAAAATATGTATACACGGTTCACAGTGAGCTGAATGCGATCTTGAATTACCGTGGAGGAAGTCTGGAAGGGGCAAAGTTGTATGTCTCTCTGTTCCCGTGTAACGAATGTGCGAAAGCAATCATACAAAGCGGGATCAAAGAGGTTATCTATGACAGCAACAAGTATGAAGGTACAGCAGCTGTAATGGCTTCCATGAAGATGTTCGATTCTGCCGGCGTGAATTATCATAAATACCATCGGACAGAACGGGAAATCAAGATTTCGTTATAAAATAAAAAGCAGATCAGAGATCATGAGACAGGTTTGAAAAAAGAAAAAGTTTTCAAGCCTGTTTTTTTAGATGCTTTTTGATAATTATGAAAGGTATAAGACAGATACAGATCATCATATAATAAAAAAACAGAGTAATAAAAAAGAGAAAAATATGAAAAAAAAGGGAACAAAAATCATTGTAAATTTTCTGATTCGTGGAATTATTGGGTTCGCGATCATATTTTTTGTAAACGAATTTCTTGACGGACAGGGAATTTCTGCCTGTGTCGGGATGAATCCGATCACTTTTTTGACATCCGGATCCTTTGGATTTCCTGGGGTTGCTCTACTTTACGGTATAACTTTTTATCAAATTATGTAAACATTGCACAAAGATTGAAAACTTTTAAAAAGGGCATAGACAAATACAAATCATCCAGTATATAATCAGCCTACAAGTTACGAAGTAGCTTGCATCTGATTTGTAGTTCTAATTGTTAGATTCAAAAAATTCAAGAAGTATTCAATGCCGTATCGGCAAACGTTTCAGATTTTGTGTAAACGTGTTGAAGGAGGGATAGTATGTGGTAAGCAGAAATCTGGTGATTTGTGACCAGGAAGTGAGATACGCTGCGGCCCTTGCGGAAGTTTTTATGAAAGCGAAGGAGTTGGCACTTGGCGTACAGGTATGTAACAGTGTTGAGCAGACCGTAAAACTGCAGGAGGAATCACCGGTTGATATCCTGTTGATTGGAAGCAGTTATCCGGTAGAAGACAGGAAGAAGATAAAGGCCGGGAATGTGTTCGTTCTGGCACAGTCGGAAAATGCAGCACATGAGACAAATGAGAAACTTATCAATAAGTACCAGTCCGGAGAGGCCATTATGGGAGCGGTGATCGAACAGTGTACGCAGTCCGGGGAACCGGAAAGATTTTTCCTTAGGACAGCGAAAAAGCAGAATGTCAGGATCATCGGAATCTTTTCCCCGGTGCACCGGAGTAAGAAGACCGGGTATGCATTAAAGCTGGGAAAAGAACTGGCAAGGACGTACAATGTATTGTACCTGAATCTTGAAGTATATGGAGGGATCGGGGGACATTTTCCGGATGCCGGACAGACGGTAGCGGATGCACTTTATTATTCCAGACAGGAGAAGAAACACTTAAGAGCAGCTCTGGCAGGTATGGTAAAACATATGGGACCGCTTGACTATCTTCTGCCTATGCGGATGTCGGAAGATCTGAAGGCAGTGGAGATCGAAGAGTGGACAGGGTTTGTGGAACAGATTGCAGAACAGAGCATATATGAAGTCCTGATACTGGATATCGATGAAGGGATCCGTGGAGTATATGAGCTCTTGAGGATGTGTACGGAGATACATGTGGCAGTCATAAAAGAGGAGGTGGCGCAGGCAAAATTATTCCAGTTTGAAGAAGAATTACATCTGATGGGTTATGACGATGTAAAGCAGAAGATGGTAAAGAAAGAGCTGGAAGGATGAGGAAAATGATAGAAGCAGAGCAGCTCCATGCAAGGATATTATCCAGACTGGATATGACAAGGGACATGGAGGACGAAGAACTGACAGAGTTGATCTATGAAGTACTTCAGGAAGCTTCGCAGGAAGAATATCTGCCGTTGGATCAGAAAACAATGCTTGGAAAGGAACTTTTCAATGCATTCCGGAAACTGGATCTGCTGCAGGAATTTCTGGAAGACGAACAGATCACAGAGATCATGATCAACGGGACGCAGAATATATTTATTGAAAAAGCAGGAAGGATCATCCAGTCAGACAAAAGATTCTTATCCAGAGATAAACTGGAGGATGTGATCCAGCAGATCGTGGCAGGATCCAACAGACTGGTAAATGAGGCATCGCCGATTGCAGATGCCAGACTGGCAGACGGATCGAGAGTCAATGTCGTACTTCCGCCGGTCGCATTAAATGGGCCGATCGTTACAATTCGAAAATTTGCAAAAGAAGCAATTACAATGAAAAAACTGATGGAATGGCAGTCAATCAATTCAGAAGTATCGGGTTTTCTGGCTTTATTAGTAGCCGCCGGATACAATATATTCATCAGTGGTGGAACCGGATCCGGGAAAACCACTTTCTTGAATGCACTATCGCAATATATACCCAAAAATGAACGTATCATAACGATCGAAGACAACGCAGAACTTCAGATTCAAAATGTAAAGAATCTGGTAAGACTGGAAGCAAGAAATGCTAATGTAGAAGGAACAGGAGAAGTTACCATCAGGGATCTGATCAAGTCGGCACTTCGTATGCGACCGGACAGGATCATCGTGGGGGAAGTGCGCTCGGCGGAAGCAATTGATATGCTTCAGGCACTTATATGTACTATATAATAATTATATATATAACGTATATAAGGATGGAAAATATAGATTAGAGGGAGAGACATAGGAACGATATGAACATTAAGTATAGGTTATTGTGTAAAAGGTTAATAGAGGAAAGGAAGAGAGTAGGTGTCATTCAATATTATAATGTACTGTTCATAATGGAGTTAGTGTCAGATAAAGACATATGGTCTTTAGAACAGTGGGTGAATGGTATAAATAACATATATATGAAAGATATACATAATTGGTGTAGAATACATTTTGTTAAATATCACACTGTATTTGTTTACAGGAAAGAGTATCCGGTAAAAGCAAATATTTGGAATGGGTATTCATATATAAGGTGGCGGATGGAGCGGATGATGAATTTGGGATAAGATAAAATAGTGATTCTCTTATACGTTTGCCTATAAGTGCATAATTTATTTCCATGTCCTCACCTCCTTTCCATCACAACTTGACTTTTTTGTGTTGTAGATAGGAAAAATGGTGAGCTATACAACAGCAATTGGTTGTATAAAGAGAAGTATATCATATGTATATAGCAAAAAGAAGATTGTCGATTGATGGGAGAAAAAGGCGATAAGTTGTAATTGAACAACAGCGAAAAAAGGGTTATCACTTATGTATTAAAAATTATGTTTGGGAGGAAAATACATGGCAGATAAAGAGGAAATCAAAACACTGGAGGAATTAGAGGAAAAAGGAAGAATACTGCGGGAGTACAAAGAAAAATTCCGGCAGATGTGCCAAGAAAATAAAATGATAAAGGGTTCGACAGTGCTGAAACTATATGATAAAATTGAAGAAATACAAAGAGAATATGAGCATTTAGATAATAAGCTGACATTAATGGAATACAACTTTATATAGTTCTATTTTTTTTGTTTTAATACTACTGTTTCCCTTAGTAAATACTTGTAAGATACATCTCTAATATTTTTGCGGATTTCTAGTTACAATTAAGGTAACTACTATCGGAAAGAGGTGTATTTACTTGCGCACAGAGGATTATATTGCGGACAATATTATAGCTTTATGTAAAAAACGTGATATGAGTAAATATCGGCTGTCACAATTGACTGGTATATCTCAATCTTCGATTGGAAAAATTATTGCTAAAGAAAGTTTACCAACTATGCCTACTGTAGAAAAGATATGTGATGCACTGGGAGTAACAATGGCACAATTCTTTGCCGGAATGGATGTTCCAGTAAGCTTATCAGAATCACAACAAGAGGTTCTGAATATTTGGAATAATCTTGATGAAAAAGAACAGAATGTAGTGATACAAATGCTCCGGGGACTTCAAAAATAAAGGAAACAGTTGTAACGAAAATGTTGACTGTTTCTTTTTTTATGGAGTTGGGAGATTATGGTGATTGAAAAGAAATATTATGATATTGCACAGCGTGAATTGGAAGAAATGCAAAGAGAAATTAATGAAGAAAAAGCGCAAATGTCAGAAGAAGAGATACTAGAAGATAAAAAATGGCATGATGAACAATTGGAAACAATTATTAAAAAGGCAGAAGCTCATATGCGTCGTTTTAAGAAAGTTCCAGATTCTCAAAAAGTAGTGAAATTCACTTTTTTACAAAAAGATGCATTGGAAATTGCACGAAATATGCAGATGAATATAAAAACTGAGCGTAAAGAAGATGATTTATGGGGGACGATAGAAATGTCATTTAATAATATGTGGTTTTTAGATTCGGCTCCTAGTGAATGGAAAGATATTTGGAATAACTTGATGAAGGAAGCTCAGAGAGTGTATATAGAAGCAAAAGATAACATGATCATGTATCAATATTATTATGATTTGGCGGTAGAAGTTCCTTGTGTGCAGACACAATACAAATAATGATATATGAATGCTGTTCTGTAATAATTTTATGATATACTGTGGATATGATATGTAAAAATAGTCGGAGAAAGATTTGTGAATGCACGATTATTTAGGAGGAAAAAAGCATGACAGATGCAGAACAAAGAGAGGCTGCCCGTCAATTTGTAAACCGATGGATGGGAAAAGGGAAAGAAGATGAAGATGGACGTTCTTATTGGATTGATTTATTGACGAACGTTTTGGGAATGGATAATGTGACAGAACGTTTGAACTTTGAAAAGAAAGTTGTAATTGATGGAAATACAAAACGTATTGATGTATATATTCCTGAAACACGAGTAATTATTGAACAGAAGAGTCTTGGAAAAGCATTGGATCAGAAAATCAGGAATTCAGGAGATGTTGATCTTACTCCATTTGAACAGGCAGACAGATATAATGGAAAGCTGACTTTTGATGAAAGAGCTCGGTGGATTGTTACGTCAAATTTTGCGGAAATTTGGATTTATGATATGAACCAGAAACAGCCAGAACCGACAAAGATTGCTTTAGATGAATTACAAAGCAAATATCCATTGTTGGATTTCTTGGTAAAAAAAGAAGTAAAGACAATATCGCATGAAATGGAAGTATCAATAAAAGCAGGAGATATTGTTGGGCTTATTTATGATGCGTTTTTAAAACAATATCGTATACCGGATATTAAAGAAAAAGATGAAACGTCCGAACAGAAAGAAAAAAGAGAGCATAAATTAAAGAGCCTGAATGCTTTATGTGTACGGATTGTCTTTTGCTTATATGCTGAAGATGCTGGAATTTTGGGTAAGAGAAATATGTTTCATGATTATTTGGAAACATATGAAGTAAGGGATTGTCGAAGAGCATTAATAGAATTATTTAAAGTATTGGATACGCCGATATCAGATCGGGACGAGTATTTGGAGGAAGATCTTGCTCAGTTTCCATATGTAAATGGCGGGTTATTTGCTGATGAAACTATTGAGATACCACCTTTTACAGAGGAAATTAAAGAATTACTTCTTACAAAAGCGTCAGAAGATTTTGATTGGAGTGATATTTCTCCAACTATATTTGGAGCCGTATTTGAATCTACATTAAATCCTGAGACCAGACGTTCTGGAGGAATGCATTATACATCTATCGAAAATATTCATAAAGTCATTGATCCACTTTTTTTGGAGGACTTACAGGAAGAGTTTAATGCAATAAAACAAATTCAGGTAAAGCGGACTAAAGATAAAAAGCTGGATGAATTTCAGAATAAATTAGCAACTCTTACATTCCTAGATCCGGCATGTGGTTCTGGAAATTTCCTCACAGAAACTTATTTATCACTTCGACGTTTGGAGAATGAAGTGATACGTGAAAGAGTTGGCGGACAAATGACTTTAGTAGAAGCTCATAACCCAATTAAAGTCTCAATACAGCAATTTTACGGAATAGAAATTAATGATTTTGCAGTAACCGTTGCAAAGACAGCACTATGGATTGCAGAATCTCAGATGTTAGAAGAAACAAAAAGTATTGTTTATGGATTTAATGATGATTTTCTTCCTTTGAAAACATATGTAAATATTACAGAAGGAAATGCTTTAAGATTGGATTGGAATGAGGTCATTCCAGCAACAGGTCTATCTTATATTATGGGAAATCCACCTTTTGTTGGTGCTAGGTGGATGAATAAAGAACAGAAAAAGGATATGGAACTGGTATTTCATGGAATAAAGGATTTTGGAAACTTGGATTTTGTAACAGCTTGGTATAAAAAGGCAAGTGATTACATTCAGAACAGAGATATATTTACTGCATTTGTTTCAACCAATACTATTACACAAGGTGAACAGCCTGCAATATTTTGGAAGCCATTATTTGAAATGGGGATACATATCAATTTTGCTTATAGAACGTTCCGTTGGGATAGTGAGGCGAATTTAAAAGCACATGTTCATTGTGTAATTGTAGGATTTAGCCATGCTAAAAGTAATAAAAGAAAAGTCATTTATGATACGAATGGGGATATGAAAATTGCTGAAAATATTAATGCGTACTTAATTGATTCAGACGATATTTTTGTTGGTAGTAGAAAACACCCTATTTGTAGTGTACCGGAAATAGGAATTGGAAATAAACCAATAGATGGGGGATACTATTTATTTGATAAAGAAGAAATGGAGGAGTTTATAAAACAGGAGCCGAAATCTCAAAAGTATTTTCACCCATGGTATGGAGCAAGAGAATTTATTAATCGTACTCCAAGATATTGTTTATATTTGGGAAACTGTTCACCAAAAGAACTAAGAGAATTGCCAGAATGTATGAAAAGAGTGGAGGCTGTTAGAGAGTATCGACTTCAAAGCACAAGTGCAGGTACACGAAAAATTGCAGATACACCAACAAGGTTTCATGTATCCAATTTCCCTAAAGGGAGCTATATAGTAATACCACAGGTATCTTCTGAACGAAGAAGGTATATACCAATGGGATACATGGATGAAAGTGTGCTATGTAGTGATAAAGTTAGAATAATGCCAATGGGAACATTGTATCATTTTGGTGTACTTGAATCTAATGTACATATGGCGTGGATGAGAGCTATATGTGGAAGATTAAAGAGTGATTATAGTTACACAGTAAATCATGTGTATAATAATTTCCCTTGGCCAGAATTACAGGAAAAACAAAAAGAAAGAATAGAACAATCGGCACAAGGAATATTGGATGCAAGAGCATTATATCCAGATAGCAGTCTTGCAGATTTGTATGATCCTTTAACGATGCCAGTGGAATTAAGAAAAGCACATATTGCAAATGATAAGGCAGTTATGGCAGCTTATGGTTTTGGCATAAAAATGACAGAAGAAGAGTGTGTTGCAGAATTGATGAAACTATATCAAAAAATGCAAGGATAAGTAAGAGGAGTAGCGAAGAAAGATGGATGCACATAAAGCGTTAATTACCAATATTTTTAATAATTCGACATTGGTGGAAGTCCCTTTTTTTCAGAGATCGTATGTGTGGAAAGAAGATCTCTGGGGGCGACTTCTTGAAGATATGGAGTTTGTAGTAAAGACAAAAAAACCACATTTTTTGGGCTCTATTATTTTAAAAGAAGGTCGCAAACCTAGGCAAGGAGAAAATTTTGCAGATTGTAGAACTATAGTTGATGGTCAGCAGAGATTAACAACTTTTTTGATTTTTATGAAAGTGCTTTGCTTAAAATTAGGACAGACTGCACTGTTTGACTGCCAATTTAGAATCATGGGTCAAATGATTGCGCTTAGGCATGGAAGGAATGATATACAGGCTTTTGAAAAAGTAATGACATTAAGCAAAGCGGAAATAATCGACAATCCAGAGCCGGCGTCCAGAATAATAGGAGCATTTAATTATTTTGTGGAACATATTGACGAAAGTAAGTTGGACATTATGACAATATTTGTAAATACGCAATTTGTTCGTATTGATTTGGATGCGGATGAAGACGAACAGCAGATTTTTGATACAATTAATTCTTTGGGCGTGAATCTTACTACATCTGAGTTATTAAAAAATTATTTTTTCAATCGAGAGACTGTTGGCGAATATGAAAGAAAATGGGCAGATGTATTTGAAAAAGATGATGAGACTAAAGTATATTGGGATAGGGAAATTGAGACAGGACGAATAAAGAGAGCAATTATTGACATATTCTTTGATTCCTATTTTCAATTATTTATTCAGGATAAGCAGTACAATATTTCTAATGAAGACAAACTTATGTATTCCAGGGTAGACAGGCTTGCTCAGTCTTATCAGCATTTCATTAATAAGTATTGTGGTGGCAATAAAAATATTGTGCTAGATCAGATGAAAGAATATGCGGAGTGTTTCAGAAATAATTTGAAGCCAAATCAATGTGGAATGAGTATACCGAAGGAAGAAGGTATTGAACGTATAAATGTTGTGATTTTTGGATTAAAAAATACGACGATGATACCATATATTTTATATATTGCAAAAAACGTGCAGGACAAAAACGAGCTAAATAAAATGTATGGAATTTTGGAAAGTTATATAATGAGAAGAGTTGTGGTACATGCATCTACTAAAAGTTACAATAATTTATTTACTTCATTGATTTTGAATAAAGTGCTGGATTCGCAGACTTTAACTTTACGTTTAAAAGGAATTGGTGATGCAACTACATATTGTCCAGATGATAATGAAATGAAAATTGGCTTTGAAACATCAAAACTGGTTAATCTGCAATCAAAAGGAATTATTTATTTGTTAGAAAGTAAAATTCGTTCAGACAATAGTTCTACAGCATTGCTTGGATTTAATAATTACAGTTTGGAACATTTAATGCCAAAGAAATGGAGAAATAATTGGGGAGCTTGCGCGACAGAAGATGATGCAAAAAAAAGAGATTCTCTATTACTGACATTGGGGAATTTGGCGATTATTCCACAAGCTTTAAATGCATCTATACGTGATGCTGCATGGAATGTAAAAAAGGCAGGAAAGGGACAAAATAAACCAGGTTTACTTTTGTGTGCGAGCGGACTTTATACATTACATGACGTACTTCAAAAAAATGATTGGAACGAACATGAAATAGAAAATCGTGCAGAATGGCTCTTAGCTAATGCACAGAATATTTGGAAAATATAGAATATTCCAAATCCATAAAAGCTGAATGAAAACCAATATGGGAATTTTACAGGTGGTACAAAATTTGTAAAATTCTCATATTGGTTTTTTGGTAATCTGTAAAAATTATAAATTTGGATATCAAGTAAGGTTTCGGATTTTTGATTTTTATGTATTTTTCAATTTTGGATATGGCTCCGAAATTGGCAATTTTGCGGAAGTGTATCCACACTTCCTGTCCTTGCTGTTTTTATAATCACACAGTGATTTCACAGGGATATAGGGATATTTAGCCTATTTTATATCCCTGTGTTGTGACCGGAAAAATTCGGGGAACCAAGTGTATATTTATGCTGAATGTGAGGAACTGGGGAGCACAATCCTCAGCAAGATTCCTACGTCCGGAAAATACTATATTGCTAAAATAGCGATATGGTATTACCGGGGTGGATCTTGCTCTAGTGTGTACTGAGACCTCGGCATAAATAGAAAAATGGGTTTGGGGAATCCCCAGCAAGATGAAAACCTGATGAGAGAATATTGTGATGAAAGACAATATTGTTAAACACAGGTGGATCTTGCTCTGGGGTAAGAAAGAAGTATCTTTATATTATCAAAATGATATTTGGAGTTTATGTTGTTGGAAAGTCGTAAGCAGGAAGATAACTTCAAGTTGTTGGTGCAAATATAATGAATAGAAGTGTCCAGTACATTTTTGGTGATGGGTATTTTGGTGGAATCCATTTTTATTTATTTTTGAATAATATAATTTTGAATCTGCAGCCGATTCTGCCTGCCGGACAATGTTTTTAGATATCTGTAAACGTCACGGACTGGAACTTGATGAAGAACCATCGTATGATGGAAGAAAGTATTTGGAAACACGATAGAAGCAAACGCTGTACTTATCGTCTTGTCTGGCAGGGAAGATTATTAGGCATTAACCAGAGAGATATCGGCAGAGAAAACAGAAGTGATAGACAATGATATTTGTTAGATATGCTTCTTGTCGTTGGCTGCATCATATTAAAACGCTTTTTACGTTAAAAAAGTGCTGTGATCACAAGGCTTTTTGCAAGCAAAAATGAAAAGGCTATATATAGGTAGCCTGTGAAACTGGAAGTGCCCATTTTGGGCCTGATTTAAAGAATAATGTTCTGACAGAGACCAATGGAATGACTCTCTGCTGGGGCTCCAAAAGAAAGGAAAAATGATTATGGAAAAAATGATGAATACAAAAACAGAGGGTAACACATTTACAAAGAAAATCGGGCAGACAGTCTATGTTGACTATACTGCACAGTTTCCATGGGAAGCAAAAGAAGAATTTCCATTACTTTTTAATTCAATTTATAGAAACTACAAGACTGTCGAAGTAATTGCCAATAGCATTGGAGCGTATTTTGCTATCAATGCCTTATCAAATCAGCAAATAGAGAAAGCATATTTTATTTCGCCCGTTGTAGATATGGAAAGGCTTATTGCTGATATGATGATTTGGGCAAATGTTACAGAGGATGAACTCAAAGAGAAAAAAGAAATTCAGACAACCTTTGGAGAGACTCTTTCATGGGATTATCTTTGCTATGCAAGAGAAAATCCTATTATATGGGAAATCCCAACGCACATTTTGTATGGTGAAAAAGATAATCTTACCGCTTATGGAACGATATTTGAATTTGTACAGAGGACTAATTCAACACTTTCTATTATGAAAAATAGAGAGCATTGGTTTCATACGGATGAACAAATGAAATTTCTTGATGAATGGATAATAAAATCTTCCAAATAAATTCAAGTTTGGAGAATTGAGAAAATCGGAAGTTGCTGTGTCAACTGTACCGATATATCACTTCAGCAATTCCGGAACAAGATTACTGTAATACGCTGTCTTGCCTGACAGCACATCGTCATAGAATCTCTGCTTCCAGTCAATGTATGCCACTGCCTTTTGCAGTTCAACAATGGATTGGAGCAAGGTTTCTTTTTTTTCCGCAAGAATCACCTTACGTTCTGGAATTGTGCCTTCGCCCTCCATGCACAAAGCAAGATATTGCTTCATCTCTGCAATGCTCATTCCACAGCTTTTCAGGCAGTTCAGACTCTGAATCCATTTGATGTCATGTTCGTCAAAGACACGATAATTTCGTCTGTCTCGCTTGACATTGGGGACCAATCCCTCGTTGCAGTAGAATTTCAGATTTTCATAGGTCATATTGGTGAGAGTACAAGCCTCTTTCATAGAATACACAAAAAAGCCTCCTGTTTTTGAAAAAAATCCTTGACCGGTAGTAACTACCGGCTGTTACGATAATATCACAGAATAAAATTTAATACAACAGGAGGTTTTTGTTATGGACTATATTACTTTGAGCAATGGTGTGAAAATGCCACAGTTGGGCTATGGTGTATTTCAGGTGCCACAGGAGGAATGCGAACGTTGCGTACTGGATGCACTAAAGGCCGGCTATCGTGCCATTGATACGGCACAAAGCTATTTTAATGAAGAGCAGGTCGGTGCAGCAATCGAAAAAACCGGTGTTGACCGTAAAGATATTTTCCTGACCACAAAGGTCTGGATCGAGCATTACGGCTATGAGAAAGCTAAAGCGTCGGTTTTAGACTCTATGGAAAAGCTACGTACAGATTATCTTGATCTTTGCCTGCTGCATCAGCCGTATTCGGATTATTACGGGGCATGGCGGGCACTGGAAGAACTATACGAAGAAGGAAAAATTCGTGCCATTGGTGTATCTAATTTTTATCCTGACCGTTTGGTGGATATTTGCTCCTTTTCCCGCATTAAACCGATGGTAAATCAGGTGGAGGTACATCCTTTCTATCAGCAGGAAGAGGCAAAGAAGTGGATGGACAAGTACAGCGTACAGATTGAGGCCTGGGCTCCGTTTGGCGAAGGCAGAGGGAATATGTTTCAGAATCCTGTGCTGAATGAAATCGGCAAAAAGTATGGTAAAAGTGCAGCACAGGTTATTCTCCGCTGGCATTTGCAACGAGGCGTAGTGGTGATTCCAAAGTCCACACATATTGAACGAATGCAGGAAAACCTGAATGTATTCGACTTTGCACTCTCTGCGGAGGATATGGCAAGAATTGCCGCACTGGACACGAAAATGAGTGCTTTCTTTTCCCACTATGACCCGGCTAAGGTGGAATGGTTTGCAAATATGGTGGAAGAACGCAAAAAGAACCATGACTGTACAAAAGAAAAAAAGGATTGGTAAGGGAGGAAAAGGTTAGCAACGAAAGTACGTAACATAAGCAGATAAATTCCAGTTTGTAGAATTCAAAAATTTAATATGAAATGTGAGATAGAGCGTATGGAAATAATCTATACGTTCTATTTTTTTGCCTTTTTTGAAAAAGTGATTAAAAAACTATTGACATTTTGTTACTGGTAGAAGCAGATGGTTATAAAAAGCTTTTGATAACTATGAGTGCAAAAACAGATAGCTGCGAAAATTTATTATGAGCTAATAGCAAAATTTGATATTTTGTGATATTGAGGGTATGGGGAATCGTAATCTCCATTAAGTTCGTCAGAGAATCATAATCCAGAAATGGGATTTTGAGTTACTCTAGGCGATACTTGCTTTAGAAAATGATTTGCCATAATGAGTTAGAATATGGGAGGAGGAAGCGTTAAAAAAAGAGAGAGCCATAAGCAACTCTCTCTGTGATAAAATCAAAAAGTTATAGTATCAGTGATTCGGTAAGATTACAAAAATCCTTAACAGGAATATTTTCTTTAAGTGGTAAAGCTGTCTCTAAAAAGGTTTCGTCTGCAAATCTTTCGAGTTCAGAATCAAAATATATAATTGAAGCATTTGTATTTAATTGGAATGGTGGAATTGTAACAAAATAATCATAATCTTCGTAAGAAGGAGTGGCGCAAGAAACTTTGATTTTTCCGCCCAATTTCAATTTTGCAAATTCTCCATAAATGGCAGTTAAGGCTTTTTTCCTTTCTTCATCAGAAGTAATTCTATCTACATATCTAATATACCAATAATCTATATTTCCCTCTTTTAATTCAATTAAATAATCGTATGATCTGGGCGTTCCAGATTTTATTGTCCATTCAACTTTATGCAGACTTGTCATCATGGAAAGTCCACGCATTAAGGTAGAAAAAAACTTTTCATGCACCTGAACAGTAGAGAGATCCAAAGAAAATCCATTGTCTGCAATTATCTTTTTTCGTTCCCGTATTTTTTTAGAAGAATATCCCGTTGCATCATATAATTCTTGGATAAGTTCTGGATCATCAATGGCTTTTGCAATTTTATCAATAGTGCTTTTATATGGTCTTCCAGATCGGGCACCGTTGAGCATTCGTGAAATGGTTGCATTATTTAAGCCTGTTTGTTCAGATAATTCTTTTTGTGTTTTTTTCTGTAAAATGATTTGAAGTATATTGATGAATCTTTCCTGATCGTAAACGCTGTCAGGATTTATTAGTGTGCCTGAATTTGATATAAATTCGTTCATTCAAATCTCCTCTTGATTTCTTTGACTTTGTATAAATTGACTTCTTGTATTTTATCTTATCAATTATATCCCTAAAAATCAATTTAAAACATAAAGAAATCAAAAAATACTTTATTGATATTCCCTTAAAAGTCAAAGAAATCAAAAACGTAATTGACATTTTGACGTCTTTGTGTATAATGTAAATCAAGAAGTCAAAGAAGTCAAACAAATCAAAAAGAAAGGAAGGAGGGCTGTGGATTGAAATATAGGGTTGTTTCGATTTTGAAAGATAATAGACCACGTTTTTTGATTATTTCTGATATTGAAGAAATTGAAATCCTTCCATCAAAGTATTTGAAGCATCTGGATCAGATTAATGCTTCTCCGAATACTGTAAAATCCGCAGCTTTCGCACTTTCATATTATTACAATTTTCTGCAGGAGCAAACGATAGGATTGGATGAGATTATATTGCTATCTTATTCAGAGCAGAATAAACATTTTATTGATTTCTTGTATTGGGTTAAGAGTGGAAAGCATACTGAGCATAATACACAGACGAGCAATAAGACCTGCAATATGTATCTTGGTGCAGTCTTCAGATACTACCAGTTTTTGGCACTGGAAGATGTTTTGCCAATGCTTAAAGCCTTACGAGTAAAAAAAGTATCGTATTTTGACAGTATGGGAGTAAATCATCAAAATGCAGTGAATTCGTTTAAAGGTTTCTTCAAAGAAGAAGAACCTAATCTGGAAGAAATAACATCCGAAGAAATACAGGAGCTGATAAATGCCTGTTCGAATGATAGAGATCGATTGCTGATAGCAATGATGGCAGAAACCGGTCTTAGATTAGGGGAAATTCTGGGAATCCATTATACCGAAGATATTGATTTTGAAAGAAGAACGGTTCGGGTAAGGTATCGTGAATACAATACCAACTTGGCAAGAGCAAAAAATGCAGAATATAGAATGGCTTTGTTAAGTAATACAACTTTTGAGTTCTTGGTTAAGTACATTTCTGATAACCGAAAAAGTCTGATGAACTCGGAGTATTTATTTACAAAATTGACTGGAAAAAACAAAGGAGAGCCATTAGATGCGGATTCTGTGTATAGCATGTTGAAAAGGCTATCCCAAAAAACGGATATCAATTCTCATCCGCATCAGCTCCGACACTATTTTGCGGAGGAAAGAAGAAAAGAAGGATGGGATTTGAATGACATTCGTTTTGCCCTGGGGCATAAGAAAGTTGAAACTACCATTAAATACTTGGGTGAAAATAATGAACGATTGATAGAAGCGACAGATCAATACTACTCAAATAATGAAGATTTATACCAAATTGCAGATTTTCTGTAAAAGGAAGGAGGGATTACCTTGGCAGTATTAAAAATTGTTCCGAAGTTATATCAGGAAAAAATATCCGAGAAATTAAAGGAAGAAATATCTTTAGTTACGAATGGAGAAGCAAAATACTATAACCGGTTATACAAATTTTTCCAGTATACAGATATACAGTGTACTGCAGATATTAACTATGAAACGAGAAAAATGTATATGGATTCTCTTGAAAAAGAGGATATTTCAGAAAAATATAAAGCGGAATTACTGAGCTTATTTGATCGTTTAAAAATAGAAAATATGCCGGATGTCTATTCACAAGGAAATCCCTTCTCTGTAGAACAGGAGTTTTTTAAGCAAGACAAATTGTTTTTGCTGTATGTCCCCAATAAGAAGAAAGCACACTCTTTTCGTCAGGTGGTCGATAAGAATGATTTGTTATGGGACTTAACGAGGATACATTCATCACAGTTGGTGCGACAGACAAAAATATTGCTGTGTGAAATTCTGAATATGGATAAGGTACAAAGACATCGAAGATATTTTTTAGAACCATTAAAAGCACTTATACGGTTTTGCGATAAGTACGGAATAGATGATATTGAAGAAATGGAACAGGCAGATGAAAACAGATTTTATCTGTATTTAAACAAAGAGTCGGAAATTATAAAAAAACAGGCTTCTAAGATTGTTGAGTTTGCGAGAAGAACGTTATTTCTAACAGATTCAGAGACAAATTGGCAAGCGTGTATCTGGTATATGGATAGGTTTCAGTTTGATAAATCGAGAATCAATGCCAGTTCACCTGTTAAAAGCCTTTCATTTATTAATATTTACGAAAAAGAAAATCGTTGGTATTTACAATTATACGCAAAATATTTGGTCGGGATATCTGATCTGTCTTTATCAAATATCCGAAATACAATAAGTTTTATTTCACAATTTTTAAAATATCTGGATGGACAGAGTAAGAAAGTAACTGAACTGGAGATGCAAGATATAGCGGATTATGTGTCTGCTTTGGATGAGTCCGATATTAAGTATTCCACTTTTAACCGATATATCACACATATGCATACATTTCTACAGTTTTTGAAAATGAAAAATATTGAAGTGTTGAAGTTTTATCCGGAACGATTTTTAAAAAAAGGTTTTTCGGAACACAATGAAAGAAGTGTTCCAGAAAAAACAATTGCTCATCTAATTAAGGAGCTGCCGGCATTCCCAGAGCATTTACAGTTGATGTATTTGATTTTGTTTTGCACAGGAATTAGGAAAAGCGAGGTTTGCACAATAAAATCGGGAGCCTTTTATTCACAAGGCAATGAGAATTGGATGCGCATATATCAAAGCAAAATGCGGAGAGAAAAAGTCATTCCTGTTCCTAGTTTATTGGTTGGACTGGTGAATGATTATGAAAAAAAGTATGGAATAAAAAATGGGGAGTATTTATTCAAAAATAAAAAGGGTGGTGCATTTAATGGACAGACATTTTCAAATCAGATGATTCGGGAGTGTAAGGTTCGTGGGATTGCCTGCGGAGATTATATCTTTAGAGCACACGATTACAGACATAACCTTGCAACTTCAATGTACGGAAATGGGGTTTCTATACAAGGGGTACGAGATTATCTAGGACATTCAAGTGAGAATATGACAAAACAGTACATTGATTTCATGCCGGAACGTATTGTATCGGCTGAAGATAAATATTTCTTTAAAAATCAGTCATTTAAATTGAAAGGAGCAGAAGATGATGAAAGGTAATATTAATTTGATTTCGTATGACTGTTATCAACAAGCTACAGAAAAACAGTTGGCAGGACTGAAATGGAAGGAAAACAGGGTGTACTACATATCAGAGATTCATAATGAAAAGATGCAGGATGAGATTTATGGGTATATCGATGATAGATGTAGACGTTTGTCATTATCAACAGTAGTAAATGATATTTACAGATTTGATCTGTTGAAAGAATTTCTGAATGAGAAGTGTACAAGTTGTAGCAGCATCACTGATAAAAAATGGGAAGAACTGGAGAGAAGTTATAAAGCATTTTTATATAAAAAAGGATTGGCGCTGTATGTTAGAAGAAATAGACCGGATAGGCGGAATGTTGAGCAACAAAGTAGCGCTCAGATTTCTTTTCTGAAAATGTATTATGAGTATGTTGTGAAGTGTAAAACAGCAGATATTCCAGAAAATGAAAAAGATGTATGGGATATGAGAAAGTTGGATATTGTGCCAAGGAGTAATCCGATTCGTGGAAGATATAGATTAGATTTTCGTGAGATCAGGCAGAAAGAATTTAAAGAGATAATAAAGAAAATATTGTATAGCCACTGCCAGACAAAAGCAATGGGTAGTATAAAAGGTGAATTGCGTGGATTCCGTCGGTTTGCTAGTTTCATGTATGATCGATTCCCAGAAGTAAAGCACTTTACAGAAATTAGCAGGGATATGATAGAAGATTATCTGGTTTATATAAAAACGGATACCGGTCTTACATCAGTCAGTTACACGACAGAGCTGTCGGTTTTGGATAATCTGTTGGATGAAATAGGGCGTGAACTGGAAATAGGAAATATATGCAACCTTTTTCTGTCCAGTGATTGCAGAGCATATGACAACGCTTTACCAGAAGCGTATTCAGATGCAGAAATCAGAAGATTTAATTGTGCATTAACAAAATTAAAGCCCCAGTTAGGCAGATGTTTAATAATACATCAGATGCTCGGTACAAGAATAGAGGATACGTTGACTTTGCGAAGGGATTGCTTATCTGAGAAATCTGGACATTATTTTATAACTATTATCCAGCAGAAAACAAGGAAATACAAAAGACCAGTTAGCGATCAGCTGGCAGAATTGATTAGAAAAGCAATAGAAGTTTCAGAAAAGGAGCATCCAGATTCAGAATATATTTTTCTGCAAGATAATGGAAAATTGTATACAGATTCAATGCTGAAATATCATGTAAATATCATGATTTATGAAAATGATATCAGGGATGATAATGGAAATTATTTTGAGTTTCGTACACATCGTTTTAGACATACTTTTGGAGTAAAACTTACAGAAATGAAATTAGATGATGATAGCATTGCAAGGCTGTTGGGGCATAAGGATACACGAACCATACCACATTATCGGCGGTTAAGAAACGAAGCATTAGCGGAGGATACAAAGGCTGTACGAGATGAAATGAATGAATTATTAGCACAATACAGGAGGGAAAAGGAAAATGCAGAAACACGATAAAATGGTAGCACTGGCAAAAGAAAAAAGTGCGGAAATGACGGAAACAGCAATAACAGCTATTGAAACAATGTATAGAAAAAATATAAAAATTTCAGTTGCTGAACTTACAAAACTAACAGGACTTTCTAGAGGTTTTTTCTATAATAATCCGAATGTGAAACAGGTCATGATGGAATTGAAGGAAAAACAACAGGGAATGATATTGCGAAATCCTAAAAGTGATGCTATTGCAAAAGCACAGGAAGCACGGATTAAGAGTTTAGAACAGAAATTATCCGATAGTGTTCCGAAAAACGAATATGAAAGTCTTCAGAAAAAATATGAAGAATTACAGGTGAAATATAGTCAAATGAAAAAGGGAACACTGTTGAAGATGTACGACCAATTATAGGAAGAAAAGGAGAATATTTTATGCAGAACGAAATTTATGATGAGAAAAATGGACTTACTTATATGTTATGTGGTGATTATTATTTGCCAGAATTGGCACTTACAGATATCGAACCAACTTATGGGAAATATGGGATGCTTCGTAAAAGCTATTTACAGGAACACAGAAAGGCAAAATATCAAATATTGTTGTTACAAGGAAAACTTGTCGAGCATTTGAATCAGATTGATGCAGAAGCAAGGGATAGAGAAGAACAATTAGTAAAACAGATGATGGAGAAAGAAGGAATTACAGAGGAATTAAAAAGGCAAGACAACATGGAATGGACAAGGAGGATGAATACCCTTTGTCATGATGCAGAAGAGATGATTTTGACGGAAATGATATACACGAAAGGATAATGAACTGTATTGGATAGCAAGAATTTTGCAGCCCGGATAGCAAAAAAGTGGAAGTCCGGATAGCAAAAAAATGGAAGTCCGGATGGCAAGATTCTTGCTGTCCGGAAAGATAAAAAAGGGAGGGATTAAAAATGTTGGTTAAGTACATAATAAAAGTGTTTTTATATTTAATTCTTGCAGTAATGACATTGATTCACTGGTTATTAAAAATTCCGATGATATTGGGAAATATTTTGCTTTACTTTTTATCAATTATATTTATTCTGACAGGTGTTTTGAGTTATGGATTTGCATTGGAATCTGCAAGAGAATGTGGTCGAATGATAATAATTGGGATGGCATTTGGTGCAATACCAGATTTTGTCCCATTTTTGGGAAAAAGTTTAGAGACATTGGTTGCAAAACTGTTGAGTATGACAAATGAATGAGAAAGTCGATATGAAAGAGGGCTGTGAAAGGCGCTCTTTTCTTTTTGCAACTGTGGAATGGCAAGATAATAACGTTATATACAGTGTATATTAAGTAAAGCTATTGTATTTCTGCATGATGGGAACATAGGGAGTCCATATAAAGGCCTTTAATACGGGGCATGACGGAAGCCTCAGCACCGGCCATGCAAACAGTCCGAAGGACATGCTAAGCCGTCTGGAAACGATGGTACTGATGGGAATGGATCTTCCCCTTCCTGCAATTCAGAGACAGATCGCCTCCGGTCTGGATATCATTGTACATCTCGGCCGTCTGAGAGATAAGACCAGAAAAGTCCTGGAAGTAACAGAAGTCCTGGGATACTGGGAGGAAGAAATCCACCTGCAGACGCTGTATTGCTTTGAAGAAGCATATAAGGAGGCGGTGAATGTAACAGAAGATGAAGAAAAAAGAAAAATCAGGATGGAAAGAAAAGTCAGCGGAGACTGGAAAAAAATTGCAGAACTTTGTCACCGAGAGAAGCTTATGGCAGCAGGATATCACATTTAAAGAACGTGGGGCAGCCGGGGGAAAGGCTGCCACACTCATTGGGATTACGGCATGGCTTTATTACCGGAAGATATGGGCTGTGCCGGCACTGATCCCGCTGGGGATATGGCTGTACAGAGAATTTCTGAAAGAAGAGAAAAAGAAAAAGGAACAGGAATTTCAGAAGCAGTTCCGCGAGATGATACAGTCTCTGTCGGCAGCACTGAACACAGGCTATTCGGTAGAAAATGCATTCTATGAAACGCAGAAAGAATTAAAAATTCTTTATCCTCCGGAGGCCCGGATTTCTAAGGAACTATTGGTTATTACGAGAAAATTGCGGATACATATTCCGGTTGAACAGGTGTTGGAGGAATTTGCAGAACAGGTTCTGTCGGAGGATGTAAAGAGTTTTGTAACCGTATTCGTAACGGCAAAGAAAAGCGGTGGGGACATGATCGGTATTATCCGTAATACAGCGAATCAGATCGGAGACAAGATAGAAGTGAAAAGAGAGATCGATACCATGCTCGCTGCAAAGAAATATGAATTTCAGATCATGTCGGTAGTGCCGTATGGAATTATCGGTTATATGTCACTTAGTTTTCCGGAATTCATGAATGAATTATATGGGAATATGGCAGGAATCGGGGTGATGACATTATGTCTTGGAATCTACGCAGGCGCTTATTATCTGGGAATAAGGATATTGAGAATCGACGTATAATGCGGGTGACTTGTGTACTGTTCATATCCGGAATATTACTGACCGGAGCAGATGCCGTTCGTTCTGTAAAGCAGCTACAACCGGCCATTGAGAGGAATGATTACGGAAAAGGGTCAAAGACGGAAGTCTTAGATGTAAAAGTCGGGAATACAAAGAAAAAAATAAGAACGGATATAGAAGTATCGGAACGTCGGTATACGACAGAAGAGATACAGGAACTGTTCGGAAGGATCATCCGGAGGATGGACAGGCTGATACTAAATGAAAACCAGACGCCGGATCATGTGGAGACAGACCTGAACCTGATCACAGAGATTCCGGGAGAACCGGTGACGGTCTCCTGGGAACTGGACAGGTATGATGTAATGAATGTTAAGGGCGAGATACAGGAGAAGAATATTGCAGAAAAGGGAACGCTTGTAAAACTGAATGCGGTACTTACTTATACGGAAAATGAAAAAGAACAGGCAGCTTATCAGTGCGTGGTCTGTGTATATCCTAAGAAGTTAAGCGGAGAGGAAGAGATAAAGAAAACAGTAACGGAAAATATGAAAAAGGCAGATGAAAAGCAGCGGGAACAGGAAACGCTGATTCTGCCGGAACGTCTGGGGAAAAATGAACTTCGTTATTATCATCCGTTTAATAACCGGGGAATGATTGTGCTCACAATGAGCATAATGATCGGAATATTGCTCTGCGCATTACAGAAACAGAATGAAAAAAAGGCACTGAAAGACAGAAAAAAACAGATGCTTAAGGACTATCCGGATATTATTAACAAACTGACATTGTATCTGGGAGCAGGTATGACGGTAAAGCGTGCCTGGAGAAAGGTAACCGAGGGCTATGCGAGAGAAAAAGAAGAAGGGAAAAAGAGGTACGCATATGAAGAAATGATACAGACCTGTCATGAGATGGACAGTGGTGTGACAGAATCGGAGAGCTATGAGAATTTCGGCAGACGGTGTGACGTTCAGGTTTATATAAGACTGGGGGCTTTGTTGTCACAGAATCTGCGGAAAGGAACAAAAGGATTGACAGAACTGTTAAAACTGGAATCCATACAGGCATTTGAAGAGCGGAAAGCACAGGCAAAAAGGCTTGGGGAAGAAGCCGGGACAAAGCTGCTGCTTCCAATGTTTCTTATGCTGGCGGTGGTACTGGTCATTGTGATAGTACCGGCATTTCTGACATTGCAGATATAGATGAAAAATAAAAGAAAAAGAAGAAAGGGGAATACAGTATGTGGAGAATTCGATATGCATTACAGGTATTAAAAGACGACCGGGGGATCGGGGTGGTAGAAGTGATCTTGATCCTGGTCGTACTGATCGGACTTGTGATCATCTTCAAATCACAGCTTACCAGTCTGGTGCAGACAATATTCGAAAAGATTACCAGCGAAAGTTCCGGAATTTAAGTGTGGTGAGCACCGGAAAGAAGGAGATGACGACAGGGTATGTAAGAGGAGAGGTAACGGTATATCTGACACTGACATTTATTCTGCTTGTCTCGCTTGTACTTGCGTTGACGGAAAGCGCATCCATCCAGATGGCAAAGAATTACAGAAGGGCAGATATGAACCGGGCAGTGGAGTGCGTATTTGCGGAATATCAAAAAGAACTTCTGGAACATTATGATGTATTTGCCATAGAGGCAGGATATGAAAGCGGGACATACAGTGAGCAGAATTTGTTAGACCGCCTGTCATATTACGGTGCTGATATGGAAAATGATATAAAGAGAATCCGGCTGTTCACAGATCAGAATGGGGAATTGTTCATGGATCAGGCCGGTAAATACATGAAACACAAATACGGGATCTCATGGGCAGACAAGTATCTTGGGAGTACTTCCATCTGGAAGAATCAGGAACGGCAGGCAGATGAAATTACCAGAGAAGAAAAAGCGCAGACAGATCATCTGGAGGAGCTTCTGAGCGGGCAGGAAATGGAACTTCCGGGCGAAGAGAATCCGTTGGAACATGTAGCAGGACTGAAGCAGGCACCGATTTTGAATCTGGTATTACCGAAAGAAACACAAGTATCAGAAAAACAGATTGTGTCAGAGGACATGCCGGAGAACCGAGAGAATCAGACCGGTCACGGAACATTTGAAGATGTGGAATCGGAAGGAGGAACACTGGATTCCGTATTGTTGGGCGGGTATATACAGGAACATTTTGCGGATTTTCTGGATGAACCGAAGGGTGGGAGCCTGGACTATGAAGTGGAATATATTCTGGCTGGCAGGCAAAGTGACCGGGAGAATCTGGAAGCGGTTGCGAACAAATTAGTGCTGCTGAGATTCGTGCCGAATTATCTGTATCTGCAGACCAACAGTACCAGACAGGCTGAGGCACGGGCAGCGGCAGGGACATTATGTACACTGCTTGCGGTACCGGCGGTTACAGAAGCTGCAGCGCAGGGAATTCTTCTGGCATGGGCATACGGGGAATCCGTGATGGATGTGAGAACATTGCTGAATGGAAAAAAGACTGCAGTTGTAAAAGATGATGCAAGCTGGCAGCTCTCATTATCCGGTCTTATGAAGCTTGGAACAGAGGAAGACACCGGCGACGGGGCGGATGTAGAAGGTGGTATGGACTACAAAGACTATGTGCGAATGTTGTTATTCCTGGAAGATAAAGGGAAATTAACAGTAAGAACCATGGGAGTGATCGAGAAGGATATGCAGACGATTTACAGCCAGCCGTCATTTCGGATCGATTACTGTGTCGGAAGAATGGAAGTGGACACGGTGTGTAAGCTGAGAAGAGGGATATCGTATAGATTTCAGACATATTACGGCTATCAGTAGTGCGTGTAAGAACAATAACATGAGGCGGATAAAGATGCCCTTTCAGGTATCGTTAGAAATCCCGGAAATATAAAAATAATAAAGAAAGGAGCAGGATTCGCAAAATGAGAAATAATTTATTCTCCCCCTCACAACCTATCAATCATTCAGTATCTGAAAGGGTATCTTTATCCGCCTCAACACGATTGGAAAAATTATTCCGTAATAAAAGAAAGGGAAGCGTTACCGTAGAGGCGGCAGCAACGGTACCGCTGTTTTTCCTGGCGGTTGTGACACTGCTGTACCTTCTGGAAATGATGGCAGTACATACTGCAGTCAGGAGCAGTCTGCAGTATGCAGGAAAACAGGCGGCAAAAGACACCTGTATCACACAGATACTGATGCCGTCAAAGGTAGAGCGTGATGTCGTCTATGCAATCGGAGAGACAAGGATGGAAAGAAGTATCATTGCAGGCGGCAGCAGTGGGATGGACTGTTCGGCATCAAGAATGTCTGTGCGCACTGGGATTGGAACATTGAACGCAGAATATCAGGTGAAAATTCCTGTGCCGGTATTCGGTATCAGACCGGTAAAATGCAGGGAAACCATGAAGATAAAAGCATGGAGCGGATATGAAAAAGAGGGATTATCCGATATGGGAAATGATACGGTCTATGTGACGGAGAACGGTCTTGTATATCACAAAGATTATCATTGTTCCTATCTGGATCTGTCGATCCGGATGACACATATGGGTACGGTGTCTGATCTTCGTAATGAAAGTGGCGGCAGATATTATCCATGTGAACATTGCATGAAAGGAAATGCAGGAACTATATACATTACAAATTTTGGAGACCGGTATCATAGTTCATTGTCATGCAGTGGATTAAAACGGACAATCTATGCGATACCGGTATCGGAGGCAGCGGGAAAGGGGGCATGTTCCAAATGTGGACGGTAAGCCGCATTGTGGCGATGGTCATACTGACAGGACTGTCGTTTATGGATTATAAGATCAGGAAAGTTCCGAGAGATGTACTGTTATTGTGTATGGCAGGAACGGTTCTATATCAGGCAGTTACACAGAATATAGACTGGATGGTATCGCTGGGAGGCGGGCTGATCGGTATGATATTTATAGGAATCAGTAAGATTACACGGGAAGCAATTGGATACGGGGACAGTCTGGCGATTCTGATACTTGGAATCTATCTGGGAGTATGGGGACTTCTGGAAGTTCTTGCGACTTCATTTTTTATTTTGGGGATTCTTGCTCTGGGATGCGTGACCCTGAGACGGAAGAAGAGTCTTGCATTCCCATTCTATCCGTTTCTGACAGTGGGCTATCTGTTTGGCGTATGTATCGGAGGACTGTGAGATGGAACGGATCATAAACATAGATAAGAAACATGCTCTGAACGGAAGCTTTACAGTGGAAATGTCCCTGCTGATGCCGATGATATTATTTCTTGTTATGGGGTGCGTCCTGGCATGTTTTTATTATCATGACAAGAATATTATTGCGGGAGCAGCATACGAGACTGCTGTTGTCGGAAGTACGAAAGCCAGAGAAAAGGACGGAATACAGGAAGCGGAATTAAAAGCCTTATTTCAGGAGCGGGTCGGGAAAAAGTGCATCCTCTTTCCGGGAGCCGTGGCGGTATGTTCCGTGAGCAAAGAAGAGATCCGTGTGTCGGCCGTGGCGAAAAGACGGAAGATGTCACTTGCGGTAGAAAGCAGGGCAGTGGTAACAGAACCGGAACGGTATATCCGGGATATCCGCAGGATAAAGAAATAAATGGGGAATGAAAGAATGGAACGAAAGATAACGATAGAAGAACATGTATTATATAAAGAGGACTATCAGATGAAGATGCTGAAAGCCAATTCACCGGAAGGATTCCTTAAGGTGGCAGGAAGAGGCATGAATGGCAGCAGTTATTATGATTATGATGTAAGCGGAAAGATATCTATGCAGGCAATGTATACAAGAGCAAAGTTAAAGGCGGAGGATATACGGCAATTTATGTACCAATTTGGGAATGTGCTGAAAGAAACCGGAAAATATCTGCTGGATATCCACTGTATTCTACTGGAACCGGAATATATATTTTATGAGGAAGGGCAATTCTTTTTCTGCTATTATCCGCCGGCAACGCAGAATCTATGGGAGAAATTCCATGTGCTGACAGAGTACATGGTGAAAGTTGCGGATTACGAGGAAGAAGAATGTGTCCGGCTGGCATTTTTGCTGCATAAGGGAACAATGGAAGAAAATTACAGTCTGGAGAAACTAATCGCAGAATGTGGGGAAAGAGAAGAAAAAGATATGGAAAAACCAGTAAGAAAAACAATGATAGATGAACTGCTGGAAGAAAAAAGAGAGCGGACATCTTATTACGATACGGAAGAACATGACTGGATTACGGAACAGGAGATGGGAAGCTCGATCATGCGTGAGACAGATAATTTGTGGATCCCGGTAAAGCGTTTCCTGAATAAACATAAAAAAACAAAATGGGGAGAATGGGACGGACTGCATATTGAAGAAGAGGAATTGTAATATTTAAGTAATCTATGTTATACTGATAAAGACAGAAAATGAATAGATTGAAAGGTAACGGACGATAGAAGATGAATAAGAACACAATAAAAGCACCATGTACTGTATTACTGGCAGTTGTGAATGTAATAGTCTTTCTGGTACTGTCATTTCAGGGAATGACGGAGGATGGAAGATTCATGTTACAGCATGGGGCAATGTATGTTCCATATCTGATAAAGAACGGAGAGTATTACCGGCTGTTTACGAGTATGTTTCTCCACTTCGGATACGATCATCTTTTCAATAATATGGTTGTGCTTGTAGCGATGGGGTGGAATCTGGAACTTGAGATAGGAAAGATAAAGTTCCTCATCGTATATTTTGTAAGCGGCCTTGCAGGGAATATCCTGTCTGCATGGTGGGACATACTGACAGGAAGTATGGCAGTATCGGCAGGCGCATCCGGTGCAATCTTCGGAATTATCGGTGCACTTCTGTATGTGGCGATCCGTAACCGGGGAAGGATAGGAGAGATATCCGGCAAAGGATTAGTGTTTATGGTTGTGCTGACATTATATTATGGATTTACCAGTGGCGGCGTAGACAATATGGCACACATCGGAGGCCTGGCAGCCGGTTTTCTGATGGGAGTATTACTGTACCGGAAGCGTAAGGATAAACGTGGTTCCGTTATGTAAGACGGAGTTAAGCGTGACCGTTCCATGATGTGCCTGGATGATCCGGCGGGTGATTGCAAGTCCAAGACCGGTCCCGTCCGGTTTGTGAGTGACAAATGGCTCGAAGATAGTCTCCTGATCTTCGGGAGCGATACCGCAACCGTTGTCCCTGACCTCGATATGCAGAGAATCTGTCTGGAGACTGACAGAGAATGTAATGACCGGCTTCTGGGAATCAGGAGCCTTTTTGTTCAGTGCATCGCAGGCATTACGAAGAAGATTCAGAACTGCCTGACGGAGCTTTACGGTATCTGCAGATATTTCCGGGAGATCCTCGGGAATACGGGAAACAAATTCGATATCTGTATCAACAATAGAAGCAGCGAAGGATAAAGCAATCCTGCGGAAATATGTGCTTGCACTTACCGGGGTAAGTTCCAGACGTTCTCCGTTATTGTAAGAAGACAGATCCTCCAGGAGAAATTTCATGTATTCGATATCCTGATGCAGTTCCGTCCAATGGGAAAATGTAAGGACTTCCGGATGTTGTGATTCGATAAGCTGGAGTGTACTGTAAACCAGTGTCAGAGGATTACGGATCTCGTGACTTATGGTACTGATCTCCATCTGATGAGAGGTTAAAAGCCGGTTTATAAGTGCTTCGTTTTCAGGATTTTCCTGCATAATCTGTTGTAATTTGTCATGGTCTGTCGATGATAACATAATAATTACCGCCCCTTTCTGAGGTATCAGTTTAGCATTGGCGGTTTAAATAATCAATCATAAATTTTAAAAGAAAGAAGGATAAGATTATGAAGGATGAGAATTGTATTTTTTGTAAACTGGCGAATGGAGACATTCCGACAGCGACTGTGTATGAGGATGAAGATTTCCGTGTGATCCTGGATGCCAATCCGGCAGCAAAAGGACACGCACTGATCCTGCCAAAAGAGCATTATGCCAATCTGTATGAGATTGATGATGAACTTGCAGGAAAATCAATGATCCTTGCGAAGAAAATGATCACAAAGCTCACAAAAGCACTGGGCTGCGATGGCTACAATATTGTCCAGAACAACGGTGAAGCTGCCGGACAGACAGTATTTCATTATCATGTACACATGATCCCGAGACATAAAGATGACAAAGTCGGACTTGGATGGACGATGCATGAGTTGACAGAAGAAGAAAAAGAAGATGTTTTATCAAAGATTAAGTAGATAAAAGGTAGGAGCGTAAAGTGGGAAGAGAGTTTACAGGGGAAAGTGCCTTTGTGGATGCATATAGCGAATACTTTGACGTTGTATACAGGGAGGCACTCAGATACTCTGGAAACCATCACGTAGCAGAAGAAATTGCGCAGGATGCCTTCTTCATGGCATATGTACAGAATGGAAATGAATCCAAGCAGCAGATCAAAGCATGGATGCTGATGCTTGCAAAGTACAGAGCCATGAATTATATAAGAGACCATAAACGCGAAGTGTCGTTAGAGGAAATAACGATGTCGGAAGAGAAATATCCGGACGCTCTGGTTGATGACAGTTCAGAAGAGTATGTGATAGCGATGCTCAAGGAACAAGGTTTCCGCAAACTCGGAATTGATATATTCCGGGAACTGTATCAGAAAAAGGCCAGATGGTATCAGGCAGTGACACTTGTATATTATGTAGATATGCCGCAGAAGGAAGCCGCTAAGCAGATGGGCGTTACATTATATGCATTGGAAGGTATGCTGAAAAGAGCAAGAAAATGGATGATAAAAAGGTACAAAGATGAGTATGACCGCTTACACAATACATAAAAAACAGGTGGAAGTACAACCACCTGTTTTTTATGTATTACAGAGATAAATGCAGATCAGTGTCTGACAACGGATTCGATCAGATCGATAATGGTATCGATGGAATTCTGCTGAGGAGAATTTTTCATTGCCTGAATGTACGTCTCACGGTTCTGATAAAGGTCCGTGATTGCTTTCAGAAGGACATCATGATTCAGTTCCTCTTCTTCAAGAACAACACTGTATCCCTGACGTTCGAAAGAACGGGCGTTCAGGATCTGGTCACCACGACTTGCATTTGCAGAAAGTGGAATCAGAAGATTCGGTTTGTGCAGTGCAAGAAGTTCGCAGATCGCATTGGCTCCGGCTCTTGAAATAACAAGATCTGTCAGAGCGAAGAGGTCCTTCAGTTCGTCTTTGATATATTCGAACTGAGCATAACCTTCCAGGTCTTTCAAAGATTCATCAATTTTGCCCTTGCCACAGAGATGAACTACCTGGAAAGACTGAAGCAATTCAGGAAGGACACTGCGGACAGCATCGTTGACGGCAACAGAACCAAGACTTCCGCCAACGACCATGATCACTGGTTTGTCCTGAGTGAAGTGCAGAAATTCCAATGCCTTATATTTATCACCGGATAACAGTTCCTGACGAATCGGAGAGCCTGTGAGAACAGCCTTTCCGGCAGGAAGATGCTCGATGGTTTCCGGGAAGTTACAGCAGATTTTTGATGCCGATGGCATGGAAATCTTATTAGCAAGTCCCGGTGTCATGTCAGACTCATGGATAATGGTCGGAACATGACGGCTTTTACCGGCAAGAACAACAGGAACGGATACGAAGCCTCCTTTGGAGAAGATTACATCAGGATGAAGGATCTTCACAAGTTTTTTGGCTTCGCCGAGTCCTTTGATCACACGGAACGGATCCGTAAAGTTCTGTACGCTGAAGTAGCGGCGGAGTTTACCGGTTGAGATCCCGTGATACGGAATACCGAACTGTTCAATCAGTTCTTTTTCAATTCCATTATAAGAACCTATATAGTGAATATCATAGTTTAATTCTTTCAGGCGTGGCAGAAGAGCAATGTTAGGTGTAACATGCCCGGCAGTACCGCCACCGGTTAAGATAATACGTTTCATAATTACCTCCAGACTTGAATATGTATTATTCTTGCATACATCAAATATAATAAAGATTATATCTATATTATACTTTCTGAAAGAAATAGGTCAAGTGGCAAAACTATGGAGAAATTTACAGACCAGTCAAAAATTTGAGGGTAGCAAAATGAATGATAAGAAAGACGAATTTAAAGAATGCATTGCCAGAGAATTTGAAGAGATTGCCAGAGAGGAAGAAGAATTTCTGGAAAATGACACCAGTCTTGTCGTGCCTGAAGGGACAAAGGAAGCTGTCCTCGCAAGAGTAAGAGAACAGATTCGTGCATATGAGATGGAGCAGACCAGGAAAGAAACAGAAGAAAGAGAAGAAGCAATCAACCATCTCTCTGAAGAAGATCGCGAGGCTCTGGAGCTGGGACGCAAGATGCTGAAGGTAGGGATTGGACAAAATGATCCGGAGGAACCTTCCGGAAAGAAAGTCCGCCGTAAAAAGAAGCCTTTGAAAATGTATCTCGCACTGGCAGCAGTTATTGTCTGTGTGCTGGCAATGGGGATCACCAGTATGGGAGGTCCGGAGAGGATTGTGCGGATGATGACGCAGAATGTTGGGGATAGAGAGGTTGATCAAGTAGATTCAAATCATGCAGATAAAGAGAATAAGGTCATAGAAGGAGAAGATGAGGAAAAGGCATATCAGGAGATAAGAGATGCTTTTGGTACAGAGGTGGTTAAATTAGCTATATGTTTAAATAATATGAAATTTGATACAATAAATTTAGATGAAGATAAGCAAATCGCAGAGATGTATTATACATACAACGAAAAGACCATTGCCTATTTTATAAATATTCCATACAGAGATAACTCCTGGGGAGTTGATTTCGAAGATCCTATTGAAAAAAAATATACTAAAAAAATAGAGGATTGTTCAATTGAAGTTACAATTTATAAATTAAAAGAAAGTAAAAAATCAAGTTGCGTTGCAAAATTTAAATATGACAATATAGAATATTTATTGACGGGGACAATGAAACAGCAGGAATTTGAAAAAATATTAAACAATTTAATTTTTCTAAAATAAAAGCGACAGTTTTTGAAAAATTATGTGTATTAATATATGAGGGCAGAAAAAAGTATGAATGGAGGTGAGATATGAAGAAGAAAATCGTGTCTGTATGTCTGACCGCAATGCTGGTCGGAGGATTGTCGATGACATCCATGCAGGAGGCGAGAGCCGCAGAGGGTAAAGTGATAGACGGTTCGGAGTTAACGCATGAGGAAGAGTCGATAGGGTATGATACGAAGATTACCAGAGGTGAAGACTTATTAACCGGTTATTCCAAGTGTACAAAGCTTGGTGATGGAAAAATCTATGCAGGTGGAACAACAGTTGCAAGACAGGTGGTTAAAAGTGTACAGATAGCTGTTCTTGTAGAACGTGCCAAAGAAGAAGACACAGAATGGTCATATTATGATAATTGGAAGAAAGAAAATAAGAATACCAACAGAGCTATGTCCAACAGAACGCTTTACGTTGAAGGCGGCTATTATTACCGTGTCCGTTGCACACATGTTGCTAACAGTGATATGAGCAGTTCCTTCACCAACGGTGTCTATGTAGAGTAACCAAATCCTCAAAAAGCATAGAAGGATAAGAACATAAGACTAAAAAAAGAAGAGCAAAACAAAAAGATTACAAATCAAAAGATGAAGAGATTAAAGTAAAGAAGTGGACGGAAAAACCAGAAACCATGCGGACCATGACAGTCAAACAGTAGTTGGGATAAAGTGAAGATTACAGCTGAATGAAACAGGTAAAACAGACAAAGCAAACCATAAGGTAATGTATATAAAAAAGAAGACAACAATAAAAAAACCATAAATAAATTCATTAATAAGTAAGTGCACAATATGTAGGAGCGAATAATAATTAGAAAATACAATGAAAGAAACAATGTAACTATTAATAATTATTTATTCGTAACCAGTCAACGGAAGTTTTGACGAGGGAAAAGCAGGGTGTGAAAAAAAAAGAGAAAAAAATACCAAAATTAAAAAATCACCAAAATGAAAAAGGATACAAGTCTCCCGGTCGGGGGACGAGTATCCTTTTTTGTCTGCGTTATTCAGATCAGCCGCTGGCCTATTATTCGCCAAGTGCCTGTCTCAAAGCTTTGGATAACTGGTCAGGACAAGATGTCGGTCTTTCACCACATCTGGTTCCTTCCAGGCGCTTGATGACTTCGTGTGCATCCATTCCTTTAACAAGGCTGCTGATTCCGGATGTGTTACCGGCACATCCGCCTACGAATTCTACGTTAGCAATTTTATCTCCGTCAAGTTCTACGTGAATGAGACGAGAACAGACTCCGGTTGGTTTGTAATCCATATCTATTACCTCCTGATAATGTTCTTGCATAGTTTTACATGATTCGGTATCAACAGACAGAAAATCTGTTGACTGTCATACTTCCCGATTATAACAGAAAACCGTCAAATTATCCATACATTTCGTCGGTTGAAATCCATTTTCCTATCGTCTATAATAAGGCATAGGTAAATTCGTGAAACACAGGAGGATATAAATATATGATAGGTATTATCGGCGCAATGGAAGAAGAAGTTGCAGAACTGAAGAAAGATATGCAGATCGAAGAGACCGTGGAGATGGCAGGTATGGTATTCTGCAAGGGAACACTCGGCGGAAAAGATGTTGTAATCGTAAGAAGCGGAATCGGTAAGGTCAATGCAGGAATCTGTGCACAGATTCTGGTGAGTCAATTCGGAGCAGATACATTGATCAATACCGGTATTGCCGGCTCGCTTGATGCACAGATTGATATTGGTGACATGGTCATTTCCACGGATGCACTGCATCATGATATGGATGCGACTGTATTCGGTGATCCGGCAGGACAGATTCCGAGAATGGATACATTGTCATTCCCGGCAGACAAGGAGCTTGTGAAGAAGGCGGTAGCAGCGAATGAAAAAGCGAACCCGGATATTCATACATTTACAGGAAGAGTGGCGAGCGGGGACCAGTTCATTTCCGATAAGGAAGTGAAAGAAAGAATCGTGTCATTATTCCACCCGATGTGTGTAGAGATGGAAGGTGCCGGAATCGCACAGGCCGCTTACCTGAACAAAGTTTCGTATGTCATTATCCGTGCTATTTCGGATAAAGCCGACAACAGTGCGACAATGGACTATCCGACATTCGAAAAGAAAGCAATCGCCCACAGTGTAAGGCTTATGAAAGAATTGCTTCCGATGATCTAAGATAACGGGATGACCTGCGCAGTACAGAATGTTACAGGATATGCACGAAAGTGACAGAAAGCAGCATTTCCCGTGCAGAATAGGAAGAACGAAATAAAGCGCCCTTCTCTTTGATATACAGTATAATGCATATCAAAAAGGAGGGCTATTATTATGCTGGAAATGTTATTGGACAAGAAGTTGTTATTTGTGCTTATGGGGATGCTGACCGGACTTGGAGTGGCAGACAAGTGTATCGTGAGTATGACGATGAAACGTATGATAGAGGCGGCGGGAAGTATGAGCAAAAGCAATCATCCGTTGATGCGCCTGGTCCGGGCGAAATTCGAACATGCATGTATGATCAGTGACACGGTGGAAAATGTAGGGGTATTTGTGGATAAATATCTGTACGAATACAAAGTATGTGGATTACGTCTGCATTCGCTCCGGAGACTGGAAAAGATGTGTTCCGGTCTTCTGATCGTAACCGGACTTGCGGGAGCGGGAATTACCTGTCAGGTCTATGGAATGGGAGACGAAGCGTTGCGGATGGGTGCTGCCGGCTGCGGACTCGGAATCCTGGTGTGGCTGTTCCACCTGACAACGGACGAGAATTACTGTATGGAGATGGCGAAGAATTACATGGTTGATTATCTGGAAAATGTATGTCTCCGTAAGTATGAAAAGATGAATCAGAAGGAGCGGACCGTGCGTGTAAACATAGAAAACGGACCGGCGGAAGAGGAAATACAGAAGGATAAAATACAAAAAGACGAAATACAAAAGGATGAGATACAAAGGGATGAAGTACAGGAGACGGAAGCCGGAACAGAAGAGACACCTGCCCCGGTACCGGATCACAGTGTAGTCCATATGCAGCGTGAGAACAGACGGAGAGAACGGACTCAAAATACCGCAAAAAATCTGGCAAAAGCATCGGCAGGACTTGCCGGTATGGACGGAAGTAAAAGCCCGGAAGCGGAAGAACAGAAAGATGCACCGGAGGAGCTTGCAAAGGACGAGATGATACGCCAGATTCTGCGGGAGTTTATGGCTTGATAATATAATGTTATTTTGTTAAAATATATGCATGTATAATATATTTGATAAACTAAAGAATTACAGCGATTCCGACTATTACGCATTCCATATGCCGGGCCATAAAAGGAATCTGGATCTGATGGATGGAACCTCTCCGTACAGGATCGATATTACAGAGATCGATGGCTTTGATGACCTGCATCATGCAGAAGGGATTTTGAAAGAAGCGCAGGAAAGAGCGGCAGAGGTGTACCATGCGGATGAGACACATTTTCTTGTTAACGGAAGTACCGTCGGAATCTTAAGTGCAATATTAGGAACAACTGAAAAAGGCGATTCCATACTTGTGGCAAGAAATTGTCACAAGTCTGTGTATCATGCGATATATCTGAATGAACTGGATCCGGTCTATCTTTATCCAAAGTTTGATACAGAACTGGGACTGAGCACAGAGATCGATGCAGAAGATGTGCAGAAAGCACTGGAAGAACATCCAAAGATCCGTGCGGTGATGATCGTATCACCGACCTATGACGGCGTGGTGTCGGACATCGAAAAGATTGCAGAGATTGTACATGAAGCGGGATGCCTGCTGATCGTAGATGAAGCACATGGAGCACATTTTGGATTTGATCCGTATTTCCCGGAGAGTGCGAATATGTATGGCGCAGATCTTGTGATCAACAGTCTTCATAAGACACTTCCGGCCCTGACGCAGACAGCGTTGCTGCATGTGAACGGGGAGCGGGTGAACCGCAGGAAAGTAAAGCGGTATCTGGATATGCTGCAGACGAGCAGTCCGTCGTACATACTGATGGCAAGTATCGATGCGTGTATTCATCTGCTGGAAGAGACACAACTGCAGAAGTGCAGTATTTTCAAAGAATATGCGGCACATATCGATACCCTGCGGGAAGAATTGAAGAAACTGAAGTATCTGAAGATTATCCGGACGGAGAATACAGACAGATATGACAGGTCTAAATTTGTGATTTCTGTAAAGCATGCCCCGATGTCCAGTCATGAATTGTATGAGAGACTGCTTCGTGATTATCACTTGCAGATGGAGATGCTTGCCGGAACCTATGTCCTGGCAATGACGACGGTAGGGGATACGCAGGAAGGGTTGGACAGATTGCGGGATGCATTGCTTGCAATTGATGCTGAGATTGATACAAAGTTAAAGTCAGGATCCGGACAGGAAGATGCCGGGCAGGAGCAGAAACCGATGCAAATGACCGACACGGATCTCCCGCTTTCCGGAAGACAGCCGTCACTGGAAAAGGTGTGGACGATCGCGAAGGCAGTGAAGTGCAGAGATAAGATGCAGAACCAGAACCACCAGAAGGATTCAGAAGACATTCTGTATTTGGTGAACCCAGGCAAGATGGAAAAACGAAATTTCAAGGACAGCGCCGGATGCATTTCCCTGGAATATGCGTACCTCTATCCGCCGGGAAGTCCGCTGATCGTTCCGGGAGAACGCATTACGCAGGAAGCGGTGGAGATTCTCTGCTGGTATCAGGAACACGATTTTTCAATTGAAGGACTGCAATCAGAAGATAGCATAGAGGTATGGATAGATGGGTAAGATATTTTACATGATGGGAAAGAGTTCTTCCGGTAAGGATACGGTCTATAAAGAGATCAGAAAAGAGCTTCCCGAGCTGAAGACGCTGACATTATATACGACCAGACCGATGCGGGAAGGTGAAAAAGACGGCGTGGAATATTATTTTGTTTCGAATGAAATATTAGAACAGTATGGAGAAGAAGGCAAAATAATTGAACTTCGTACCTATCAGACCGTGTATGGTGACTGGAAATATGCTACAATAGATGATGGACAGATTCATCTGACCGGGTCTGATTATCTGATGATCGGTACGCTGGAATCTTATATGAAGATGAAAGCGTATTATGGACAGGAGAATCTGGTTCCGCTTTATATTGAAGTGGAAGACGGGGAACGCCTGATGCGTGCGATCGCAAGAGAGCGGCAGCAGGAACATCCGGGATACGAAGAAGTCTGCAGAAGATTTCTGGCAGATCAGAAGGATTTCTCAGAAGAGAATCTTGCGGCAGCAGGAATTACAAGAAGATATCAGAATGACGATAAAGTACGATGTAAGGAAGAGATAGTAGAGGTAATACGAGATGGGAAGCTTTAAAGATGTGGTTGGTCACAAAGACATATTAAAATATATCAGTAGCGCAGTGGAGAATAACAGAGTGTCGCATGCGTATATTCTGAATGGAGAGAGAGGTTCCGGTAAGAGGATGCTTGCGAATCTGTTCGCAACGACTCTTTTGTGTGAGAGCGGGAACAGTGAACCTTGCGGGAAATGTCATTCCTGCAGGCAGGCAGAGAGCGGAAACCATCCGGATATTATCCGCGTAACACATGAGAAGCCGAACAGCATCAGTGTAGATGATATCCGTACACAGGTGAACAATACCGTGGATATCAAGCCGTATCAGGGACCATACAAAGTATATATTATCCCTCAGGCAGATCTGATGACACCGCAGGCACAAAATGCAATTCTGAAGACGATCGAGGAGCCGCCGGCATATGCGGTATTTTTACTGCTGACGGAGAATGCAGAGATGTTACTTCCGACGATCAACTCCAGATGTGTTATGCTGAAGCTGCGTAACATCAAAGATACACTGATCAGAAAGTATCTGATGGAGAATCTGGAGATACCGGATTACAAAGCAGATATGTGTACCGCATTTGCCCAGGGAAATGTGGGACGCGCGATCATGCTGGCGAATTCGGAGCATTTTAATGAGATCAGAGAGGAAGCGGTACAGCTCCTGAAGCATATCCATGATATGGAACTGAGTGAGATTGTTGCTGCGGTTAAGAATATATCTGTATATAAATTAGAGATCACGGATTATCTGGATATTATCATGATCTGGTACAGAGATGTCTTACTGTATAAAGCAACAAAAGAGATTGACAAGGTCGTATTCAAAGACCAGTTACAGAGTATAAAAGAACAGGCGAGAAAAAGCTCTTATGAAGGAATTGAACTGATCCTGGAGAGCCTTGAGAAAGCGAAAGCCAGACTGAAAGCGAATGTTAACTTTGATCTGGTTATGGAGCTTTTGTTCCTGACCATAAAGGAGAACTAATCATATGACGAAGGTAATAGGCGTTAGATTCAGAACCGCCGGAAAGATCTATTTCTTTTCGCCGGGAAAACTGGAGGTAGAGACGGGCGATAAGGTTATCGTTGAGACTGCAAGAGGAGTGGAATTTGGTTCTGTAGTCACCGGACCGAAGGAAGTGGAAGACGATAAGATCACACAGCCGTTAAAATCCGTGATCCGTCTTGCAACAGACGAAGATAAGAAAAAAGAAGAAAAGAACAAAGAAAAAGAAAAAGAAGCATTCAAGATCTGCCTGGAGAAGATCCATAAGCACGGGCTGGAGATGAAGCTGATCGATGCAGAATATACATTTGACAATAATAAGGTGCTGTTCTATTTTACTGCAGACGGACGAATCGATTTCCGCGAGCTGGTAAAGGATCTGGCAAGTGTATTCCGTACAAGAATCGAGTTAAGACAGATCGGTGTGCGTGATGAGACGAAGATCCGCGGAGGGATCGGAATCTGTGGCAGACCACTTTGCTGTCATACGTATCTATCCGAGTTCGCACCGGTATCGATCAAGATGGCAAAAGAGCAGAACCTTTCATTGAATCCGACGAAGATCTCGGGTGTCTGCGGAAGACTGATGTGCTGTCTGACGAATGAAGAGGAGACATACGAAGAACTGAACAGCCATCTTCCGGCAAATGGTGATCATGTCACAACACCGGAAGGCTTAAGAGGAGATGTCCAGTCTGTTAACGTACTCCGTCAGCTGGTGAAGGTTGTTGTAACATTGGATAATGACGAGAAAGAGATCCGTGAGTATCCGGCAGCAGAACTGAGATTCAAGCCGAGACGTAAGAAGAAAGACGTAAGACTTTCCAAAGAAGAGATGAAGGAACTGAAGGCGTTAGAAGAAAAGAACGGAGCGTCAAAGTTAAATGATGACTAAATTACTTCCGAATGAAAGACTGGATGACCTGCAGATCAGAGGATACGAGATCATCCAGAGTCCGGGACGGTTCTGTTTTGGAATGGATGCGGTGCTTTTGTCCGCATTTGCAAATGTGAAAAAGCACGAAAAAGCACTGGATCTCGGAACAGGAACGGGGATTCTTCCGATCCTTCTGGAAGCTAAATATCCGGGCCTGCATTATACAGGGCTGGAGATCCAGGAGGAGAGCGCAGATATGGCAAGGCGCAGCGTCAGCCATAACGGACTGGAAGAGAGGATCGACATTGTAACGGGAGATATCAAGGAGGCAGCATCCATATTCGGAGCCGCCTCTTTTGGAGTTATTACGACCAATCCCCCGTACATGATCGGAGACCACGGACTGAAGAATCAGAATACAGCATTGTATATTGCCAGACATGAGGCACTCTGCACGCTGGATGATATATTAAGAGAAAGTGCGAAACTATTGAAGGTCAAAGGAAGGTTCTACATGGTCCACAGGCCATTCCGGCTTCCGGAGATCATGACAAAGATGTGCGCATATGGAATCGAGCCAAAGCGTATGCGGCTGGTATATCCGCATATAGACAAAGAACCGAACATGGTTCTGATCGAGGGTATGAAAGGCGGAAATCCGAGAATGCAGGTGGAGCCGCCACTGATCGTATATCAGAAGGATGGAAGTTATACAGAAGAACTGCTTGAGATGTACGGGATGAACAAGAGCGAGCATAAGATGGAGGAGTAAGAGATGGCAGGAACATTGTACTTATGTGCGACACCGATAGGAAATCTGGAAGATATGACCTTCCGGGCGGTGCGGATTTTGAAAGAAGCAGATCTGATCGCGGCAGAAGATACCAGGAACAGTATCAAGCTTCTGAATCATTTTGAGATTAAGACACCGATGAGCAGCTATCATGAATATAATAAGATTGAAAAAGGACACAAACTTGTAGAACGCCTGCAGAATGGTGAAGATATTGCAGTGATCACCGATGCAGGTATGCCGGGAATCTCTGATCCGGGAGAAGAACTGGTAAAGATGTGCCAGGAGGCCGGGATCACGGTTACAGCTGTTCCGGGAGCCTGCGCATGTGTGACGGCGCTTACGATATCTGGGCTTGGAACGAGAAGATTCGCATTTGAAGCATTTCTTCCGACGGATAAGAAGGAGAGACAGGCTGTCTTGAATGAACTGAAAGATGAGACAAGAACAATGGTGATCTACGAAGCACCGCACAGACTGGTCCGCACGTTGAAGACGCTTCGGGAGACGCTTGGCAACAGACGCATCAGTATCTGCCGGGAACTGACGAAGAAGCATGAGACGGTATTTGCCACAAAGATAGAAGACGCACTGGCATATTATGACGTACAGGAGCCGAAGGGAGAATGCGTCATGGTGATCGAAGGAAAAAGCAGGGAAGAGATCCGGAGTGAAGAAAAAGCCAGATGGGAAGAGATGAGCATGGAAGAGCATATGGAACTCTATCTTGGACAGGGCATGGATAAGAAAGCTGCGATGAAACAGGTGGCAAAGGACAGAGGTATAGGGAAAAGAGACGTCTATCAGGCACTGTTACAGACACCTTGACCTTAAATAACGTTCCGTTCGTCAACTTGTATAGAAAATGAAAAAAAGATTGTTCAACTTGGGTATTACCCAGGTTGAACTTTTTTTATATACTTTTTATCAGAACGAAACAGGTAACAAAATGAAATAAAACGATTATAAATCAGGAGGATTATAACAATGGCAAGTTTATCATTAAAACACATTAACAAAACTTATCCAAATGGATTTGAAGCAGTAAAAGATTTCAACCTTGAGATTGAAGATAAAGAATTTATCATTTTCGTAGGACCATCCGGATGTGGTAAATCTACAACACTCCGTATGATCGCCGGTCTGGAAGATATTACTTCCGGAGAACTGAAGATCGGGGACAAAGTAGTAAATGACGTAGAGCCAAAAGACAGAGATATCGCAATGGTATTCCAGAACTACGCTCTGTATCCACATATGACAGTATATGACAACATGGCATTTGGTCTGAAGTTAAGAAAAGTACCAAAGGACCAGATCGACAAAATGGTTCGTGAGGCAGCTAAGATCCTGGATCTGGAACCACTGCTTGACCGTAAACCAAAAGCTCTTTCCGGTGGACAGAGACAGCGTGTTGCTATGGGACGTGCGATCGTTCGTGATCCAAAGGTATTCCTTATGGACGAGCCTCTTTCAAACTTGGATGCAAAACTCCGTGGACAGATGCGTATCGAGATTTCTAAACTGCACCAGAGATTAGGTACAACCATCATCTATGTAACACATGACCAGACAGAAGCTATGACACTGGGAACCAGAATCGTAGTTATGAACGCAGGTATTGTTCAGCAGGTAGATACACCACAGACTCTGTACGATTATCCATGCAACCAGTTCGTTGCCGGATTCATCGGATCACCACAGATGAACTTTGTTGATGCGAAATGTAAAGTAGTCGGAAATAAAGTATACCTGGTAGCAGGACCTTCAGAGATCGAGCTTCCACCGGCAAAAGCTAAGAAGCTGATCGATGGCGGATATGAAGGAAAGACAGTTGTTCTCGGAATCCGTCCGGAAGACGTGCACGATGAGCAGATGTTCATCGAAGCTTCTCCAAATACAGTAATCGAAGCAAAGATCCGTGTATATGAGATGCTCGGTGCAGAAGTATTCTTATACTTCGATTATGAAGGATCAAGCATGACAGCAAGAGTGGATCCTAGAACAACAGCAAGAACAGGTGATACTGTTAAATTTGCTCTGGATGCTGAGAAGATCCATATCTTTGATAAAGAGACACAGGTTACAATCACAAACTAGTCTGTAATGAAGGCTTGATATAAGAGCCACAATTATCGTAAAAAACAGATGAATATAAGAGGACCGGGCGTAAGAAAGCGTCCGGTCTTTTCGTTTTTTTCGCAGACAATAAAATTTTGCTTTGTTAAAGCATGATTATCTGCTATAATGTATTCGTAATGCAGTTCGTTAGCGTGCTAAAATGTATACAAGTATGCAAAAGAACACGAAGAACAGCATTGCGGATAGGAAATGGAGGACAATGCGTGTTATCAAATCAGATATTACACAAAACAGCACAGGATATCAGGGAGATTACAGGATTTGACTGTGCAATATGGGATATGCAGGGATTCTGTCTCGTAAGGACGAATGAGACTCTGACCGGGTATGAGATCCAGATTCAGGATTTCCGTGATGACGAAGAAGAACCGGAAGAGATGATCTTAGATGAGATGGGAATGTTCCGCATCTATGAAGACAGTGATCCGGTATATGTATTGATGCTGCATGGAAATGCAGACGGCATGGAACTGGCAGGACGTATGGGAGCCAGTCAGCTTCGGAATCTTCTTTATGTATACAAAGAACGGATGGATAAGAACCGGTTTATTCAGAATCTGCTTCTGGATAATCTGCTTCTGGTTGATATCTATAATCAAGCAAAGAAGATGAAGATTCCGGCAGAACTCAAGAGAGTCGTATTCGTGATCGAACCGAAGAATGAAGGAGATGTCCTGGTACAGGAAACTCTGAAAGGTCTGTATGCGACGGGAACAAAGGATTTCGTAACGGCAATTGATGAAAAACATATTATTCTTGTGAAGTCACTGCAGTCTACCGATAGCTATCCGCAGGTAGAACAGATCGCCAAAGAGCTGGTCACGACGCTGAATATGGAAGCCATGGTAAGTGTAAGAGCGGCATATGGAACAATTGTAGAAGAATTAAAGGATGTATCCAGATCATACAAAGAAGCAGATATGGCTTTGGAAGTCGGAAGAGTGTTTTATACAGAGAAGAAGATCCTTGCATACAATGAACTCGGAATCGGACGGCTGATCCATCAGCTTCCGGCATCACTCTGCGAGATGTTCCTGAATGAAGTATTCGAAGATGGCAAGGCCGATATTTTCGAAGAAGAAGAACTGACGACTGTTTATACATTCTTCGATAATAACCTGAATATATCAGAGACGGCAAGGCGTCTGTATGTGCACAGAAATACACTGGTGTACCGTCTGGAGAAGATTCAGAAGAAAACAGGACTGGATGTGCGTGTATTTGACGATGCACTGACATTCAAGATTGCCATGATGGTAGCAGATCATATGAAATATATGAAAGAATAATCAGGTTAGCAGATGTCTGGACTCAGACATTTTAATATATTCATAATACGATAGTAGGAGGACAAAACATGCTGAAATTATATGACAAGGGAGTCTATTTACTGAATGGAACAGAGATTGTGGAAGAAAAAGAAGCAGTTGCTGCAAAGACAGGTAAAGATGTGACTCCACAGGAAGCTGCAAAGAATACAATGGCATATAACATTCTGGCAGCGCATAACACCTCGGGAAATATGGAGCGTCTGCAGATCAAATTCGATAAGCTGACATCTCATGACATTACATTCGTTGGAATTATTCAGACAGCCAGGGCTTCAGGGCTTGAAAAATTTCCGATCCCTTATGTACTTACGAACTGTCATAACTCTCTTTGTGCAGTCGGAGGAACGATCAACGAAGATGATCACATGTTCGGTCTCACCTGCGCGAAAAAATATGGCGGAGTCTATGTACCGCCTCATCAGGCAGTCATCCACCAGTTTGCCCGTGAGATGCTGGCTGGCGGCGGTAAGATGATCTTAGGATCAGACAGCCACACACGTTATGGTGCACTTGGAACCATGGCTATGGGAGAAGGCGGACCGGAGCTTGTAAAACAGCTTCTGAATAAGACATATGATATTAAGATGCCGGGGGTAGTCGGAATCTACTTAGATGGCGAGCCGATGAAAGGTGTCGGACCACAGGACGTGGCACTTGCAATCATCGGTGCGACATTCGGCAATGGCTATGTTAACAATAAAGTGATGGAATTCGTAGGACCTGGTGTGAGTAAGTTAAGTGCGGACTTCCGTATCGGTATCGATGTTATGACGACAGAGACGACCTGTCTGTCATCCATCTGGAAGACCGATGATAAGATCAAAGAATTCTATGACATTCATGGAAGAAGTGAAGATTACAAAGAACTCAACCCGGGAGATGTTGCTTACTATGACGGTATGGTATACGTGAACTTAAGCGAGATCAAACCAATGATCGCAATGCCATTCCATCCGTCTAATGTATACACGATCGATGAAGTGAGAACCAACTTAAAAGACATCCTTCATGATGTAGAACAGAAAGCACTGGTAAGTCTCGACGGAGCAGTTGACTATTCTCTGCAGGATAAGATTGTAAATGGGCAGCTATATGTGGATCAGGGAATCATCGCAGGATGTGCCGGCGGCGGATTTGAAAATATCTGTGCAGCAGCAGATATCATCAAAGGACATTATATCGGTTCCGATGAGTTTACATTCAGTGTATATCCTGCAAGTACACCGATCTACATGGAACTTGTGAAGAACGGAGCAGTTGCTGACCTTATGGAAGCAGGAACGATCGTGAAGACGGCATTCTGCGGACCATGCTTCGGTGCCGGAGATACCCCTGCAAACAACGCATTCTCGATCCGTCACTCAACCAGAAACTTCCCGAACCGTGAAGGATCCAAACTTCAGAGCGGACAGATCGCATCGGTTGCACTTATGGATGCACGTTCCATCGCAGCAACAGCAGCGAATAAGGGATTCCTTACACCTGCAACTGACCTGGATGTGGAATATAAAGGACAGACTTATCATTTTGATAAGAACATTTATGCGAACCGTGTCTTCGACAGCCATGGTGTAGCAGATCCATCGGTAGAGATCAAGTTCGGACCAAATATCAAAGACTGGCCTGCAATGGCAGCACTTCCGGAAAACTTACTTCTGAAAGTGGTATCTGAGATCCATGATCCGGTCACCACAACAGATGAACTGATTCCATCCGGTGAGACCTCTTCTTACAGATCCAACCCTCTGGGACTTGCAGAATTTGCATTGTCCAGAAAAGATCCTGCTTATGTAGGCCGTGCGAAGGAAGTACAGAAAGCTGAAAAAGCAATTGAAGCAGGACAGTGTCCGTTAGAAGTATTAGATGAACTGAAACCGGTTATGGATAAGATCCACGAGACATATCCGGAGACAGGAAAAGGTAATCTCGGAATCGGAAGCACGATCTTTGCAGTAAAACCGGGAGATGGTTCTGCAAGAGAGCAGGCAGCATCCTGTCAGAAGGTACTCGGCGGCTGGGCAAATATTGCGAACGAATATGCAACCAAGAGATATCGTTCGAACCTGATCAACTGGGGTATGCTTCCATTTATCACGGAGGAAGATCACGAGAACTTAAGCTTCCGTAACGGCGACTATATCTTCGTGCCAGAGATCAGAAAAGCAGTGGAAGATAAGAATGCCGAGATCAAGGCTTATGTGGTTGGAGATTCTCTGAAAGAGATCACGCTGAAGCTTGGTGATATGACCGATGCGGAAAGAGAGATCATCCTGAAAGGATGTCTGATCAATTATTACAGAGGATAATATGTTTTATTTTTAGTACCGTTTTGTTTTGGAAAATTTTGATCTGACATTCGGACTTATGTATACAGCAGGAAATCACGGATTTCCTGCTGTTTTTCCTTATACGGAGATGTAGACACTGCCGAAATAAGGAAAGTTCTTGTATAATATGATAAAATACCTGCAACAATGTGAGCGGGAAAAGACTCTTATCTATATAGGATTTATAATAATTACCGGAAGATTAAAAACAGTGATAAAAGATTCATATCTGAGGGAGGTTACGATATGATATGCAGTGTAAAAAGGTTCTCGGAAATGTATGAAACAGTTTACCGTGATCTGTACCATTACGCACTGTGCCTGATGAAGAATCCACAGGAAGCGGAGGATGCAGTGAGCGAGGCGGTTGTTGCGGCATACGAGAACATACATAAATTAAAAAAAGAAGAAGCATTCCGCAGCTGGATATTTACAATTCTGACGAATAAATGTAAGAAGAGATTGAAGAAGGCATTAAAAGAAGAGCCGGGAAGAGAGGAAGAACTTCCGGAACAGCCGGTTGTACCGGATTATGATCTGGCAATGGACGTCAAGAAAGCATTCTTCGTGTTATCGGAAGAAGAACAGATATTAGTCGGATTATCCGTATTCGGCGGGTATTGCAGTCAGGAGATCGGGGAAATGATGCGGCTGAATCCGAACACGGTACGATCGAAGCGGAGCCGGGCACTTAAAAAGATGGAATGTGTGCTGGGCAGTTACGGAGAAACAGAGCATGGAAGAAAGGAGTGAGAAGTGTATGCGGCGTGAGAATGAACATGAAAAAAAGCAGAACGGATACTGCGAACAGGATATGGTGGATCAGATTGCACGATTGTCAGAAAACACAGAGGTACCGGACAGTCTGAGACCGGAAAATATAGAACGGTTACTAAAAGGGAAAAAGCAGAAGAAACATTTTCATTCATACCGGATCGGACTTGCAGCAGCCTGTGTAGCAGTTGTGACGGGAATCATAGTGTGGCAGTATGGAAGCCTGCATCATGAAATGACAGACTCTAAAAGGATGTCAGCAGGTAATGCAGAAAGGAAGATCAGCGGCAGCAGGAAGATCAGGATAGCCGAAAGTTATGATGAAATCTATAAATATATCAAACGGTCGCAAGGTAACGAAGGAATTGCAATGTATGCAAGAAGTGGAAATGAGACATCGGCAGCAGCGGATACAGGCAGTGGGAATGAGACATCAGCGGCAGCAATGGACGCAGATGGCGGGTATTCGCAAACCAATGTCCGGCAGTCCGGTGTAGATGAAGGAGATATTGCAAAAACAGATGGAACGTATCTGTATGTACGGGAAGATAATGGCCGGACGATCGACATCATAGATGCCGGGAAAGGGCAGTTGGAAAAATACAATGAGATTACTTTGGAAAAAGAATATACGATCCAGGAATTTTATATAGATACAGACCGGAAGAAACTGGTGGCGGTATGTCAGAAAGAATGTACAGATGCAGACAATAAAAAGCAGGTCGGTACAGCTGTCCGGCAACAGACAAAAACTGCGGCAGTCACCTATGACATCAGTGATATCAAAAAGCCGGTAAAAGAAGGTGAAGTAACACAGAGCGGTACTTACAATTCATCGCGCATGGCAGACGGATACCTGTATCTGTTCAGTGAGTATTATACAGGAAGTAATGTGGTTAAAGATAAACCGATCACTTATGTACCGATGGTGAATGACAAAGCAATGAGCCAAAGCAGTATCTGCCTGCCTCCGGAAAACTGTGGAATGATGTACGAAGTGATCAGTTCCGTGGATATCAGTAAACCGGATGAAACGGCAGATCATAAAGCGATTCTATCTGAAGGCGGTCAGATGTATGTCAGCAAAAAAAATATTTACTATTATGAATCAGGGTGGCAGCAGGATAATCAGACTGTGACAACACTTAGAAAAATTTCTTATAATAAGGGGAAATTAAAGGCAGCAGCACAGGGAAAAGTAAAAGGTTATCTGAATGATACCTTTTCGCTGGATGAATACAAGGGCAATTTAAGATTATTCACGACAAATAATGACGAAAATCTGGTGACGATACTGGATAAGAAACTGGATAAGATCAGTACCATCGAAAATCTGGCAAAAGGCGAAACCATCTATTCTGCAAGGTTCATGGGCGAATCCGGATATTTTGTGACATATGAGCAGGTCGATCCGTTATTCAGTGTAGACCTGTCCGATCCGGAGAAGCCAAAGATTCTCGGTAAATTAAAGATTCCGGGATTTTCCGAATACCTGCATTTCTATGGAGAAGACAGACTGCTCGGTATCGGAATGTCAACCGATGAAGAATCCGGCGTGGCAGAAGGAGTAAAAATAACAATGTTCAATATATCTGACCGGTCAGATGTAAAAGAGGAATCTACACTTGTGCTGGATGATCTGTACGGAAGCCATGCGGCATATGATTATAAATCGGTGCTTGCCGATCCGGAGAAAAACGTAATCGGATTATCCGGTTACAGCCAGAATGGGGAAAGCTATTATCTGCTGACATACAACCGGACAGACAGGAAATTTGAGACAATCCTGCAAGAAGAAGTCAATGGAAATACATCTCAGGGAATCCGGGGAATCTATATAGAAGATACGCTGTATGTGATCAGCGGAAATATTATTGAAGCTTATGATATGAATACGGGTGTGAAAAGCGGAGATATCATATTATAAATTTAAATTGGGATTTAATTTATTAACTGGGAAGCGGCCTCTCGGTCCTTGAAGGAAACAATAGATAAGGCTTCTTGTTCAGGTTCCATACCATAAGAAACACTAAGAGAGCCAGAATCACCTAAAAGCAAAGGAACTACGCTCAAACTCGGCGTTCGCCTCAAACACGTTCGCTTCGTTCCTTTAACGGTGATTCTGACTCTCTAACTATTTCTAATGGCATTCCACATTCACAATAATCCTTATCTATTGTTTCTTTCAAGTCGTGACTGGCAGCGAATGTTAATAAATAAAATGCCCGGAAGTCTAACCCGGTGGAGGCCACTACGGTTACGCAATTGCTGTTTAATTCTTAAGGCATTTGATACACACGGAATAAAACTTGGAAAGGCGTTCCAGTGAATGTGAAAGAGGCGTTGGTAATTCTTAAGGGGCAAAATTCTGCGTTGGGTTTTCAAAATTTGACTGTCTGAGGCGTATGCCGAGTTTCAAATTTTGAAAGCCTGCTTTTAGCAGAATTTTACCCCTTTAGAATTGACCCGCCGATGGAACCTGA